>JAISXY010000064.1 GCA_031270285.1 Campylobacteraceae bacterium | reverse complement strand
TCCCAAAAAACAGACTCTTTATCGGAATTTTCGTAAGCTTTTACTATCGGCGCACAGTTTTTGGCTTGAACGGCAACAAGACGCGGCAATTTTTTGATAATATCAAGCTCTTTTAATTCAAGCAGAGCCTTATATATGCCGATAAGCCCTACCCCGCCGCCTGTCGGATATAAAATCACATTCGGAATCTTCCATCCGAACTGCTCAACTATCTCAAGTCCCATGCTTTTTTTGCCCTCAATGCGGTAAGGTTCTTTAAGGGTTGAAGCGTCCATTATCTTGTATTTTTGTACCAGTTTGGCGACTATTTTTCCCGCATCTCTTATCAGTCCGTCCACAAGATAAAGCTTTGCTCCGCTTATAGCGCACTCGTTTCTTGTGATAAGAGGAGCGTCTTTTGGCATGATAATATTTGCTTCAATGCCCGCTTTTGCCGCATATATCGCCCAAGCCGCACCCGCATTGCCGTTTGTTGGCATGGCAAAACTCTTAACTTTAAGCTCTTTTGCTTTTGATATGCCCACAGCTGCTCCGCGCGATTTGAAACTGCCTCCGGGATTTAAACCCTCGTCTTTCAAAAACAGATTTTTAAATCCAAGATAGCTTCCCAAATTTGCAAGCTTCACCAAAGGCGTAACAACTTCGCCTAAAGAGACTATATTTTCCGCCCGCTCTATCGGCAGCAACTCTTTATAACGCCAAAGATTGTACGGACGAGCGGCTAACTTCTCTTTACGAAACAGGGATTTTATCTTTTTAATGTCATACTTTACCAAAAGCGGCGAAGAGCATTTTTCACAAAGCTGCGCTAATTTTTTATGACTAAAGCTGCTTTTACACTTAGGACACTCCAAATGCGTAACATACATGCAAACTCCTTAAAGCGCTCTGGCAAGGTCGGAATCGGGATGATTTCCGCATCGTCTGTAATCGTCAAAATCTATTTTAAGATTATATTTTCTTCTTATCTCTTGAAGTTTGTATGACAATCTTACATAATATTCCAAAGATGCGTTTTTTTGATTTGCAAGATATGTGTTAGGACGCGGAACCCATACCATATTTACGGTACTGACGCCATGACTTGCAAGTTCGTCCGCTTCTTTTATCACAGCTTCCAAAGCCTCGTCTTCACTTTGAAATCCAAAAGGCTTGGAGAGTTCAACGCCTGAGACTATACCTGTATTTACCCTACTCTCGCCAAAAATCTCAACAGCATCTATGAGCCTTCTTTTCCACTCTTTATATCCAACCCATCTGGCTTTTCCGGGGCAGACGATATTGAAAATATTTTCATTTAAAACCTCTATATTCATGGTAAGGCTTAATATATTTGTATTTTCATAAATCCTTTTCAACTGCTCTTTTGTAACGGCGGTACAAACAAGCTGAACAGGAATTTTGTCAGTTGTAAAATTTTCGCTGACAGAGTTTAAAATCTCAATATAATAATCTATCTCTTTATCAAAAGGCATATTACCATGAAAATCGGAGCCGGATGTGATACATATAGCGGTAAATCTACCTTTCTCCTTTAAAGCTTCTTTTATAGTCTCATGTACATCTTTTGACTTTATTCTCGTCTGCATCTCTATCTCATCTCGCTGCTGCTTGAGATTATTTACGATGTCGCAAAACCTGCATCCTTGATCATCGCTCCAAAAATGACAGTAACGGTTTGGAGTGAGATATAATCTTTGGGAGCGCGAACCGATTATATTTTGCATTAATGCGCCGCTTGAAGTTTTTTTGTCGTAATAATCAGGCTTTTCCCAATAAAATACCTCTTCCAGCACCTCTCCATCATCTGTCAAAACAACTCTGCCGTCTATCAAATCAACCACATAAGGACTGTTTTCCAAAGGTGTAGGCGTACTTAAAACCGAAGTGCCGTCTCTTAGGACAAAAGCTTCCGGACGCTTTGTGAGTTTGCCGTCTCTTGTGCCGAAAATATGCGTTCCGCCAAGTTGATGTTTTGTAATATCTACAGCTTCAAGAGCTTTTGGCGTGTAATAAACGCCTCGCCTGTGAATATCTGTTTTTAACATGACAAGCCGTGGAAATTCAGGGTATTTTGCCGCCACTTCTTCAAAGCTCAATGTACTTCTTGCAGTCATTTTTTTTAAACTCCTTTTGTCAAAACTTCATGCCCCATTTAATGACAGTCTTTCTTTCTATGGTTTTAAAAATAATATTTTCTACGAGTATGCCGATAATAATAACAGTCAAAAGTCCTGCGAATACCAAATCTATATCAAGCTGATTTTTCTTTTCGTATATAAACCAGCCAAGCCCGCCGCCGCCCGAACTTACGCCGAAAACAAGTTCGGCTGCGATAAGCGTTCTCCATGAAAATGCCCAGCCGACTTTAAGACCTGTCAAAATACTCGCAAATGCCGCCGGAATCAATATCTTAAAAACAAAACCAAGTCCTGTTAATTCATAATTTTTGCCAACCATGCGAAGAGTGTTGCTGACTCCCATGAAGCCGTTATATATATTTAACGCAATCGGCCATGT
>JAISXY010000061.1 GCA_031270285.1 Campylobacteraceae bacterium | reverse complement strand
TCGTAAATATCTTTTTTAGCGATTGACAAAGGCAGCGAATGGGCTGAAAAGATAAGATGCGCATTGCTGTTGTGATGTTTTTTAATGGCATCTGCAACCGTTTCATTAAAACGCTTATCGTCAAAAAAATGCTCTATTTTAACTGTTTTCGTATTTTTATCTTGAAAAAACATATAGGCATCGTCAAATGAAGAGAGCGTAGTTGTTGATGAAAAGTGCGGATACATGGGAAAAAGCAGAACTTCATCGTAATGTTTATCATGAAAGATGTCTGCAATTTTAGGAGTTGTGTAGCGCATGGCAAAAAAAACATCATAATCGTCATTTGCCAAAGTTTTTATCTTATCTGCAAGATTTTGCGTATGTTCATAGATCTTGCTTCCGCCGATTTTTTTATAGTTTTCCCAAACTTTTTTCGTACGCAAAAGCGTTATCAAAAAAGAGACGATATATCGCATGGGCGAAGATATGATTCGTCTGTCCAAAAACATATTTTTCAAAAACTCTCTCAACTCTTTTTTGTTGCGCGCTCCGCCCATATTGAGTAAAATAACCGCTTTTTTCAACGCATTCCTTTTTAAAAGCTTTAATAATGCAAAATTTTAGCAAAACTCATTTTATAACTTTATCAATTATTGTATAATGCGCAAAATTTTTCAAAGGACAACAATGAGTTTAAAAACTTACAATTACACAAAAGACGAATTAAACGCTTTTCTTTACGCCGTCATTAAAACGGATAAAGGCGACATGAGGCTGAAACTATATCCTGAAGAGACGCCGATAACTGTGGCAAATTTTGCATATTTGGCAAAAAGCGGATTTTATGACGGGCTGACATTTCATAGAGTCATTCCAAACTTTGTTATTCAAGGCGGCTGCCCGTTGGGAACCGGCACGGGAGGTCCGGGCTGGAAAATAGAGTGCGAATGCGATAAAAATAGTCATAAACATCAAAGAGGAACTCTATCTATGGCTCATGCAGGACGCAATACAGGAGGAAGTCAGTTTTTTGTCTGCCACTCAAAACAGCCGCATTTGGATGGTATTCATACGGTTTTTGGCGATATAATAGACGAGGAAAGTTTGAAAGTGCTTGACAGTATAAAAGCAGGCGACAAGATAAAAACGATAGAGATAAAAGAAAACCTTTAAAATACCGCTTTTTATGTTTGATTGTTAGCCGCTTATCGGATGGCGGTCAAACAGGCTTAAAGCCTTTTTTGCTTTTGCAAAATTCACTCAAAAAACACTCTTGGCATTTTGGATTTTTGGCAGTACAGATGTAGCGACCAAACAGTACCATGCCTTGATGCAAAATGTCAAGATTGTCTTTAAAAGCCTTTATCAAATCAAGTTCTGTTTTTTGCACAGTTTTTGACGAAGAGAGTCCGAGTCTGTGAGATGTGCGAAATACATGAGTGTCCACCGCCATGAGATTTGCGCCTTTGTACTCTATCATGACTACATGAGCCGTTTTTTGTCCGACTCCTGAGAGGGTTATCAGCTTCTCTTCATCAAGCGGGATATTACCACTAAAATCACTCTCCACACTTTTTGCCATTTTGATAAGATTTGTTGCTTTATTGTTGAAAAAGGAGCAGCTTTGAATGAGCATTTTTAAAGATTCAAGATTTGCTTTAGCAAGGGAGGCAGTGTCGGGATAAGCTTCAAAAAGTACGGGCGTTATTATATTTACTCTTTTGTCGGTACATTGAGCTGAAAGTATTACGGCCACTAACAACTCATAAGCATTTTTGTATTGAAGCTCTGTTTTGGCATCTTTATATCTGTCTATTAAAATGGTTTTTATGCAGTTTATTTCGTATTTTGTTGATAACTTCACTTTGTGTTTCCAAATTTCAAAATCAAGATAAAATTTTATCACAAGAAATGGATAAATTGAACTTATTAACTTATATTAATACAAAATTCAGTATAATTCATATCCTAATTTCGTGCTTTGCGAAAATAAATTATAAAGGAAAAGTAATGAAAAAATTGGTTGTGGGTGTGTTTGCACTTTTGGTTGCGGTTAATATTAATGCGGCAGTTGTGGCTACAGTTGATGGTCAAGAGATAACGGACGAAGATGTAAACCGTGCGCTTCGTCAAATAACAGGTGGTAGAGCATTAAACTACGAAAGTTTAAATAGCGAGGTAAAAAAGCAGTTGATTGATCAAGTTATTGAACAAAAACTTTTGGTAAAGTACGCTATCAAGAACGGTATAGAAAAAGATGCTGACTATATAAAGACACTTGCACAAGCCAAAAACGATATTGCTCTTGAAATTTGGATAGAGAAAGAGTTTGATAAAATAAAAATCAGCAATGAACAGGTTAAAAAGTATTATGATGAAAATTCCGATAAGTTTCCGCTAAAACCCGAGGAGTTGAAAGTAAGTCATATTTTAGTCAAAGATAAAGCGGCAGCAGAAAAGATTATTAAAGAGCTTAACGGCGTAAAAGAGTTGCCTGCTAAATTTGCAGAAGCTGCAAATAAGTATTCTGAAGATAATGCATCCAAAACAAATGGCGGCAGTTTGGGTACTATCACAAAACAGACGCAGCTTATTAAAGAGTTTTTGGATGCGGCATTTGCATTAAAAAAAGGCGAAATATCCAAAACTCCCGTAAAAACACAGTTTGGTTATCATATCATATACGTTGCCGACAAGCAGTTGGAAAGCAAATATACATTTGATGAAGTCAAAGATAATATTGCATTGGATTTGAAAAAAGTAGAATTTCAGAATTATCTCAAAACACAAGCTAAAGCGCTGAAAGATAAAGCTAAAATAGAGATAAAATAGTATCAAAGGGATTAGATGAAAGCAGTTGAGCTTGTTGGAAGCGGCGTTATAAGTGGAGATGATGTCGGCAAACTTTTTGAGTTGGCAAAGGCAAATAACTTCGCTATACCTGCTGTAAATGTAGTAGGAAGCGACTCTATAAACGCTGTTTTGGAGGCTGCTAAAGTTGTTAATTCGCCTGTTATTATCCAGTTTTCAAACGGCGGCGGCGAATTTATGGCGGGCAAAGGATTGGGCAGTTTGGATGCTGCCGTCCTTGGCACCATTTCGGGCGCGCAGCATGTGCATCTTTTGGCAAAAGCGTACGGCATTCCTGTGATACTTCACACAGATCATGCTTCAAGAAAGCTTCTTCCATGGATTGACGCTATGCTTGATGCTGGTGAAGAGTTTTATAAAATCCATAAAAAGCCGCTTTTTAGCTCTCACATGTTAGATCTCTCCGAAGAGCCGCTTGTCCAAAATATCGCTACATGTGTGAAGTATTTGGAACGCATGAGTAAAATCGGCATGACTTTGGAAATAGAGATAGGCGTAACGGGCGGCGAAGAAGATGGCGTAGATAATACAAGCGTTGATAATGCGCTGCTTTATACTCAACCAAAAGATGTGGCTTTCGCATATGAAGAGTTAAAAAAAGTAAGCGATAACTTTACTGTTGCGGCGTCATTTGGAAACGTTCATGGCGTTTATAAACCGGGAAACGTAGTGCTGACTCCTAAAATTTTGGGCAATTCTCAAACTTATATCAGAGAAAAATATAGTCTTAAAGCGCAAAAACCGGTAAATTTTGTTTTTCATGGCGGTTCCGGTTCGACTTTGGACGAAATAAGAGAAGCGGTAAGTTACGGCGTTGTAAAGATGAATATAGACACGGACACTCAATGGGCATTTTGGGATGGCGTGAGGGGATATGCGGATAAAAACAGAGCGTATTTGCAAGCTCAGCTTGGAAATCCCGAAGGCGAAGATAAACCAAATAAAAAATATTATGATCCCAGAAAATGGCTCAGAGAGGGTCAAAAAAGTGTGGTGGAACGTCTAAAAACAGCATTCTTAGACCTTAACTGTATAAATAAAAACTAAAATTTGCATGTAAAGAAGCTCTCTTTACATGCAAATTCTGCTATTTTTTAAACTCAAAACGATATAATTATTTTTAGCTTGTAAATAAGGTTATTTTATGAAAATTTTATATACTACGGATAAAAATTTCGGCACTGAATTTGAACTGCTTTTATCGCGCGGGGCGATGGACATGAAAGAGGCGGGCAGAGTAGTAGAGAACTTGCTCTACGAGATTAAAACGGAAAAAAACAGCGCTCTTAAAAGACATATTTTAAAATTTGACAAATGGGAAGTTAAAAACGACAATGAGTTGGAAATACCTCCCTCTTTGATGAAAAAAACATATGACGAACTTGACGCTAATTTAATAAATGCGCTCCACAAAGCATACGAGAGGATTTACGCATTTCACGAAAAACAGCTTCCGAAATCATGGCTTGACTTTGAAGATAACGGGATAATTTTAGGGCAAAAGATAACAGCCGTAGATAGGGCGGGGCTTTATATACCCGGAGGTAAAGCGGCGTATCCAAGCTCGCTTTTGATGAATGCCATTCCGGCAATTGCTGCCGGCGTAAAAGAGATAATCGTCTGCACGCCTGCGCCAAACAATGAGTTAAATCTGCTTCTTTTGGCAGCCATGCATCTTTGCGGTATCAAAAAAGCTTTCAAAGTAGGGGGCGCAAGTGCTATAGGAGCTATGGCTTACGGAACCGAGACTATACCAAAAGTTGACGTGATAACGGGTCCGGGAAATATTTTTGTAGCGACTGCAAAAAAGATGGTTTTCGGAGATGTAAATATAGACATGATAGCAGGTCCCAGCGAGATAGGCATATTAGCCGATAAAAGCGCAAATGCAAAATATTTGGCTATAGATTTGCTCTCGCAAGCCGAGCATGACGAAATGGCAAGCTCCATCTTGATAACAACCGATGAGAAGATTGCAAAAAGTACGATAAAAGAGACAGAAGCGTATCTGCCCAAACTTTCACGCCAAAAAATAGCGGATGTTTCAATACGAACAAGAGGCGCTGTAATCGTTGCGAAAGATTTGGACGAAGCGGTATATTTGATGAATAAAATAGCGCCCGAGCATTTGGAGATTGTAACCGAAAATCCGTTTGATCTGTTGCCGAAGATTAAACATGCAGGCGCCGTATTTCTGGGAGCTTTTACGCCTGAGCCCATAGGAGATTATATAGCCGGACCAAATCACACACTCCCAACAGGCGGAACGGCACGGTTTTTTTCGCCTTTAAATGTTGAACATTTTATGAAAAAATCTTCAATTATCAGTATGAGCAAAGAGGGTATCAAAGAGATAGGAGAGAGTTGCGCAAACCTTGCAAATGCCGAGGGACTTGGCGCGCATGAAGAGTCTGTAAGAGTAAGACTGAATGATTTAAAGTAGGCAAAAATATGCGCCAAGTAAAAAGCGATAAAGTCTGGAGCGGTTTTAGCAAAGAAGAAGAGCTGTTTAACAGCCTAACTCACATAGTAGGCTTTTTGTTTTCCGTTGCCGCACTTGTCGTGCTGGTGGTTTTGGCGTCATTAGAAGGGAATGTTTGGAAGATAGTAAGTTTTAGCATTTACGGCTCTACGCTTATTATTTTATACGGTATTTCAACTCTATATCACAGCATCAGAGGCAGAAGCAAAAAAATTTTTCAAAAATTAGACCATATAAGCATATATTTGCTGATAGCGGGATCTTACACGCCTTTTACGCTTGTGAGTATGCGGGGCGGCTGGGGCTGGAGTATATTCGGCGTGATATGGGGATTGGCTGTTTTTGGCATTGTGCAAGAGTTTTTCGTGAAAAACCCCAAGCGCATTCTGTCTTTAGTGATCTATATTGTCATGGGCTGGTTGATAATGATAGCTGTAGTTCCGCTTGTAAGAAGTTTGCCTATAGGCGGGCTTGTTTGGCTTATGGTAGGCGGACTTTTTTACACAGGCGGGGTGTACTTTTTTGTAAATGACGAGAGAGTGCGCCATTTTCACGGCATATGGCATATATTTGTTATGGCCGGATCCATAAGCCATTTTTTTACGATGGCTTTTTATGTATTGTAGTTTTGCATTGAAAACGGCGTTGCTCAACTGTATTTCAACTCTTTATTGGTACAATTTGAAACTTATAAAATACAAAATAGAGATTTGATACGAATGATACATATTGATAAAGTTTATATAAACGGCGAATTTGTAAAACCCCACGGCACAAAAATTCTGACGCTTATCAACCCCGATACTTTAGAACCTATCGGTAAAGTTACGCTGTGTGATAAAAAAGATGCCGCTTATGCCATAAAATCTGCAAAAGAAGCTTTCAAAACTTTTTCAAAAACTTCCATAAAAGAGCGGGCTGAAATTTTACAAAGACTCCATGATGCCATGAGCAGAAGAGAGGAAGAGCTTAACGCCGCCGCCATTCAAGAGTATGGTTCACCGATAACAGCGACAAGAGGCAGAACTCGTTTTGCAAAAAACAGTTTCTTGACTATTCGCAATAAAATGAATAAATTTAAATTTGAACAGATACTGGAAGACGGCTCTAAAATCTTAAAAGCGCCTTTGGGCGTTACGGCGGCTATCTCTCCATGGAATGCGAATTATACGCATATATGTCAAAAAATTGCTCCTGCTATTGCCGCAGGTTGTACGGTTGTCTGCAAACCAAGCGAATACAGTGCGATAGAGACGCAAATCCTCTGCGAGTGTTTTGACGAAGCACAGCTTCCAAAAGGGGTCGTAAATATTGTAAACGGTATCGGCGAAGAGGTTGGAAGTTACATCGTAAAACATAAAGATATTGCGCTTATAAATTTTACAGGCTCAACAAAAGTCGGCAGAGAGATAAGCAAAAATGCGGCGAAAATGATAAAAAGGACGATTTTAGAGCTTGGCGGCAAGTCGCCGAATATTATTTTAGACGATGCCAATTTAAATACAGCCGTGCCAAATGCCTTAAAAATTGCTTTTAGCAACAGCGGACAGGCGTGTCATGCAGGAAGCAGGCTATTTGTTCCGGAGAGTAAATTTGAGTTGATATGCAAGATGCTGATTGAATCTTTGCAAAAAATAAAAATAGGCAATATTTATGATGAAAAGTGCTATATAGGACCGCTTATAAATCAAATGCAATTTGACAGAGTGCAGTCGTATATCAAATCAGGCATTGAAGACGGGGCAAAACTTCTCACGGGCGGACTCGGCAAATTGGACGGTTTTAAAGGTTACTATACAAAACCTACGATTTTCATACATGTAAAACCAAGCATGAAAATAGCGCATGAAGAGATATTTGGTCCTGTGCTTTGCGTATTTACATATAAAAACGAAGAAGAGGCTATAGAATTGGCTAACGATACTGTTTATGGGCTTGCAGGTTATGTAAGCGGCGGAGATTTACAGCATGCAAAAAAGGTGGCAGAACGCCTGTTTGCAGGTTGGGTATATATCAATAAAGGCGTGTATGAGGGCAAAGGCGTCATACCTCATGTAGGCGCAAAGCAGTCCGGAATCGGCATAAACGGCATTGATGATTATTTACAGTTCAGATTTATATCTTAATTAAAGGGTTTTAATGGCAGGCAAAGTCTATGTTATAGACACAAATATTATTTTGCAGAGCATACAAAATGTTAAAAATTTATCCGAAGACGGTAAAAATATCGTAGTTATCCCTGAAACTGTTCTTATTGAGCTTGAAGAGAAAAAAAGACAAACGGATGAACTTGGCTTTCAGGCGCGCGAATTTGCAAGACTTTTGGCCGAATCAAAAGTCAAAGAGGTAGATATATCGGGCAATTGTAAAGTTGTGAAGCTTTATATAGACAATTATCATATTCATTTGATGAGTAAAACGGAGTATGATTCGGATATAGAAGCAAGACACATAGCCGA
This sequence comes from Campylobacteraceae bacterium, assembly GCA_031270285.1. Classification (GTDB taxonomy): domain Bacteria; phylum Campylobacterota; class Campylobacteria; order Campylobacterales; family Campylobacteraceae; genus JAIRKW01. Next base: position 8,450 of record JAISXY010000061.1, on the reverse strand, counting down.
AAGTAACGATAAGCGGATTATTGAGATAGCGGATGCTGCGAGAAATTACTACAAAGGACAGAAAGTTATATTTGTCTCCATAGACATATATGCAAGAATGTTTGGTTTATTTAAAAATCTAAAAGTAGAATCTCTTCATGAAGACCGCTCCGAAGTTCCGCGCGCCCAGCTTTTGAAAAGCGTGGAGCTTGATTCGTCGTTTTTTAATACTCTTGAAAATATGAATATCAAAAAGATTGACCCTGAATATAAAATAGAAAACTTTTGCTACGAATTTATCTCAAACGACGGCAATAAAGCTTATGCGCTGATATACAAAGAGCGTATTTTGCCTTTGAGCGAAGATGATTTTAAAGGCATGAAGATAAAGCCTGTAAATATGCGTCAGCGCTTTTTCATGAAAGCCGTTTTGTCAAATTTGTATAATATATTGGTTATTGACGCCAAAGCCGGAAGCGGAAAAACGCTTATCGCCGTAACTTCGGCAATGCGTTTGATAGATAAAGGATTGTACGACAAAATCGTATATGTGCGGAATTCTATAGAGAGTTTGGATAAAGGCGCTGATGTTGGTTTTTTATCGGGCAATGATGAAAAGTTCAGGATTTATAATATGGCGCTTTATGATACGCTGGAATTTATCGCCAAAAGAGTTTTAAAAAAGACTGAAAACAAAGAGAGCGCAGAATCCATAAACTCTAAAATTACCGAAATGATGGATAAATACCGCATAGAAAAGTTGTGGCCGGGCGAGGCGAGAGGCAGGACATTAAGCGATGCGGTAGTGATACTGGACGAATGGCAGAACAGTTCGGAAAATACAACGCAGCTTATTTTGTCCAGACTTGACGATTCATGTATGGCGATAATCATAGGTTCAAACAGACAAATAGACAATCTTTATCTGAATAAATACAATAACGGCCTTACAAGTCTTTTAAAATTGACTTTAAAAGAACATAACGAGCTTAGTATGTTTGCTATTGACCTGCAGAAGGCGGTTCGCGGTAAATTTGCCGAATTCAGCGAACGCGTTTATGAAAACAAAAAACAGCGCTAAAACAAAATAGAGTAAAAAGCATTTTGCTTTAATTTAATCTTTATCCGGTTTTGGCGTATTTTCCGTACTTGGAGGCAGTATCGGATATATTATAACAGGTTTTCTGCCCGTTAATGTATGCATAAAATCCACCATCATGTCAGCCTCTTTATCTGAAATTTTAATACCAAGCTGAACGCTTCCCATCTCTCTGGTAGCCTCTTTTAAGCTCCATATCTGTCCGTTGTGAAAATATGGGTAAGTTTCAACTACATTTCTTAAAGTCGGAGTTTTTACCATGCTGTATTTATCGCCTCTGAAATTTCCTATCTCTATAAATTTATATTTTGCCGCAACTTGAAACGGCTGCATGGTTCCGCCCAAAGCTATGCCGTAATGACATTTTGTACAGCCTTTATTTAAAAACACTTCAAAACCGTCTTTCTGTTTTTTGCTCAAAGCTTTGTCATTGCCGTTTAAAAAGTCATCATAAGGTGAAGGAGTAATAAGCGTTCGCTCAAATACGCCGATAACAGCGGCGATCTTTTCAAATGTAATGTTTACATCTTTGCCGTAAGCTTTTTTAAAATCCGCCACATACTCAGGGATAGATATTATTCGCGCCGCTACAAGTTCGCTGGAAGCTGCCATTTCGGCATCTGCCTGTATTGGGGATTGAGCTTGGATTTCAAGATGAGAGCTTCTGCCGTCCCAAAGCTGCACTTTATTAAAAACGGAGTTATAAACAGTGGGGGCGTTTAAATGATTCGGATTCATCGTCCACTTGTGTCCTATTGAAGTTTCTACGCCGTCCACGCCGCCAAGTCCAAGATTATGACAGGTGTTACAGCTGATAAGTCCGCTTTTTGAAATTCTGGGGTCAAAATAGAGTTTTTTGCCAAGAGCAATTTTATCATCGTTTATCGGATCATTTTTATCGTTTATGTAAGAAAAAAGTGTTTGCGCATCTGCGGGTATAGGCTCCAATCGCTGTTCTAAAGCCTTTTGTGCTAAAGGATTTGCCGCCGTTAAAATAGTGGCTCCAGTGATTGACAACATAAATATTTTTAAACCCTTCATTGATGCTCCTCCAAAATATCTTACCATGAATGATAATTATTATTTACTTATTAATAGCTTTATATACTGTAAATTATTGTGTGATTCCAAATAATTAAGTAGCATTTTGGTACAATGCGGTTCAATATTTATGGAGTAGTTCATGAGCCAATATATCTTAAAAATTGATTGTCAAGATGAAAAAGGGTTGATATATAGAGTCGCAGACGCTGTATTTAAGTATAAACTCAATATCGTAAAAAACGATGAGTTTGTAGATAAGGAGCATAGCAAGTTTTTTATGCGCGCCGAACTTAGCGGCGAGATAAACGAAAGCGAGTTTTTGGGTACTCTTGGAGCTGTGCTGCCCGATAAAGCCAATATTTATATAGGTTTAAAAGAGAAGAAAAATATTATTTTGATGGCGACAAAAGAGTCTCATGTGCTGGGCGATATACTTTTGAAGCATTACAGAAACGAATTAAACGCCAATATTCTTGCCGTTATAAGTAATTATGACGATTTAAAGGAACTTGTGCAAAAGTTTGAAATACCGTTTTTTTATGTCTCTCATGAGGATCTTTCAAGAGAGGAACATGAGAGGAAGATTTTGGATATTTTGGCAAAGTTCAATCTTGACTTTATCGTTTTGGCAAAATACATGAGGATACTCTCAAATAATTTTGTGGAACATTATAATGAAAAAATTATCAATATTCACCACTCATTTTTGCCTGCATTTATAGGCGCAAATCCTTACAAGCAGGCGTACGAGAGAGGAGTAAAGATCATCGGAGCGACTGCTCATTTTGTCAATAACAATCTTGACGAGGGTCCTATCATAGCTCAAGATGTTATCACGGTAAATCACGAATTTGACTGGAAAGAGATGAGAAGAGCCGGACGAAATGTAGAAAAGGTGGTTTTATCTACTGCGCTTGATTTGGCGCTTGAGGACAGGATTTTTGTACATAAAAATAAGACTGTGATTTTTTGATGTTCAATGTAGTGCTGTTGTCTCCGCAGATACCGCAAAATACGGGCAGTATCGGCAGACTGTGCGTGAATACCGATTGCGCATTGCATATAATAAAACCGACATGCTTTGAGATTAGTGATAAGATGGTTAAACGAGCGGGGCTTGATTATTGGAAGCTTTTGGACTTGAAAGTGTGGGAGAATTTGGACGAATTTTTGTCGGCGTATTCGGGAAATTTCGGACGGTTTTTCTTTGCGACTACAAAAAGTAAAAAGCCGTATTTTAAAGCAGAGTATAAAAAGGGAGATTTTCTCTTTTTTGGAGGAGAGTCAACGGGACTTCCGATGGAGCTTATGAAAAAAAACTGGGATAACGCTATAACGATTCCGATGGGCAAAAACGGAAGAAGCTTAAACCAAGCGGTAGCTGCCGGTATAGTTTTATATGAAGCTATCAGACAAAATTTTGAGGAGGTTTAGGTGAGCGGGGTTAAAGACAAATGGGCGCTTATAACGGGTGCGAGTGCGGGTATAGGCGAGGCTGTGGCGAAAGTTTTGGCATCATATGGGTGCAACTTGATATTGAGCGCAAGACGCAAGGAAAAGCTTCAAGATTTGGCGCATAAACTTACGGAAAAATACGCCGTAAAAACATATATTTATCCTGTAGATGTGCGTATAAGCGAAAGTGTTGATTTGCTGCTTGAGAGTGTCAAATCGGCTAAAATAACGCCTGATTTTTTGATAAATAACGCAGGACTTGCTATGGGGCTTGAACCTGTTCAAGAGGGTTTTATTTACAAATGGGAAGCGATGATAGACACCAATTTAAAAGGGCTTTTGTATATTACAAGAGCGTTTTTACCTCTCATGATAGAAAAGGGCGAAGGGCATATCGTCAATATAGGCTCAACTGCAGGCTGGCAGACATATCCCGGGGGAAATGTTTATAATGCCACGAAATTTGGCGTAAGAGCACTTAGCGACGCCATGAATTTAGATCTTGTAGATACGGATATAAAAGTCTCCTGCATAGCTCCGGGAAACTGCGAGACCGATTTTTCACTTGTGCGTTTTGAAGGCGACAAAGAGAGAGCGGACAGGGTTTATGCAAAATACAAAGCGCTTGAAGCCAAAGATGTGGCGGATGCGATATACTATGTCTTAAACACGCCAAGTCATGTCAATATACCTTATCTTCGCATCATGCCAAAAGACCAGAGAAATATCTATATTTTTAAAGAGAACAAGTCATAAAAACCGATATTTTAATAATCGGAGCGGGAGCTTCAGCGCTGATGTTCGGAGCGCACAGCAAAAAAGAGATTTTATTTGTAGATGCAAATCCAAGCATCGGCGCGAAAGTTAAAATCTCAGGCGGCGGAAAATGCAACCTTACAAATAAAGATGTAAGCGCACAAAATTATCTTGGAGACGAGATATTTATAAAGCAAAATTTGGACAGTTTTAACTCTTTAAATACGCTTGATTTTTTTGCAAAACAGGGTGTTTATCCTGTTTTAAAAGATAACGGACAGTATTTTTGCAACAGTTCAAAAGAAGTTTTGTCCGCATTTGCCTTGACAAACTCTCATCATAAATTTTTACTTGGAAAAAAGGTTTTAAATGTGGAGTTTCATAAAGACAGTTTTATAACACATCTTCATGAAGCAACCATAATATCCAAAAAGCTCATAATAGCAAGCGGCGGCGTTAGCTATCCCAAGCTAAATTCCAGCGATATAGGCTATAAGACAGCCGTAAAATTTGCTCATGAAGTTAAAACGCCAAATCCTGCTCTTGTAGGATTGACCTTGCAAAAAGAACAGTTTTGGATGAAAGAGCTTAGCGGGGTATCCATGCATGTAAAGATAAAATATGAAGATTTTATCTATCAAGGAGATATGCTTTTTTCGCATTTTGGCATCAGCGGACCTGTTGTTTTAAATACTTCTTTGAGATGGGAGAGAGGCAAAATAGTCATAGATTTTCTGCCGTTTTTGGATTTTGATACTCCGATATGGAGCGAAAAGAAGCAGCTAACTTCCCTCGTTGCCGCACCGAAAAGATTTATAAAAGCGTATCTGCATTCATGCGGTATTTTGGATAAACCGATGAGACTTTACGGAGATGGCGAAAAAGAGAAGATAGCATTACTCAAAAACTACTCCATGCCGCCAGCCGGCACATTTGGTTTTAACAAAGCCGAAATCACAAAGGGCGGAGTCAGGGTAGATGAGATAAATCCCAAAACCTTTGAGAGCAAAATACAAAAAGGATTGTATTTTATCGGCGAAGTTTTGGATATAAGCGGAGAACTTGGCGGATATAATTTGCAGTGGGCTTTTACTTCGGGTGCGAATGCGGCGAAGAATTTTAAGTTATGATAAAATGTGAAAGATAAAAATGAGGAACGCATGGATATAAACAACCTGATAAACGGATTTGAACGGTTTCGCGAAGCGAAATTTAAAAAAAATCCGAATAAATTTCTTGATCTTGTGAAAAACGGACAGCATCCGAAAGTGCTTTTTATAGCGTGCAGCGATTCAAGAGTTGATCCGTCTTTGATTACCGATTCAAAACCCGGAGAACTTTTTGTTATCAGAAATATAGGCAACATGGTAGCCCCTTTTGCGCCCGATAACGAATACCATGCCACGGCGGCGGGCATAGAATACGCCGTTTCGGTTTTAAAAGTGAGTGAAATTATCGTATGCGGACACTCTCATTGCGGTGCGATAGACGGAGTTTATGAAATACCTGCCGATAAAAATCTCGTACATGTAAAAAAATGGCTGGAACTTGCAAACGAAGCAAAAAAATATGTCGGTGAAAATTCGCCGTATGATTTGGATTTGGAAAGGAGATTGGAACTTACCGAAAAGGTTTCCGTCCTTTTTCAGCTAAATCACTTGCTCACATATCCCGAAGTAAAGCGCAAAGTAGAAGAGGGCGAACTCTCGTTGAGAGGCTGGTACTACAGGATAGAGACATGCGAGCTTGAGTATTATGATGATGAAAAAAAGCAGTTTTTGCCCATGGAAGCGAAAAATTGAAAGCGCTGTTTTGGATTTTATGCGCTGCGCTGCTTTTCGCAGAAGAGTTTTGTATCGCCACTTATAATGTTGAAAATCTCTTTGACGCCAAAAAAGACGGCACTGAATACAAAGAGTTTATCCCCTCAAAATACGGCTGGAGCGAAGAAGAAGCAGAAAACAAATTTAAAAACACGATTAGGGTTTTAAAAGATTTGGACAGCGACATCATAGCTTTGCAGGAGATAGAAAACGAAGCTTTGATAAAACGCTTAAAAGATGAGCTCGGATTTGGTTATCACGTTTTTGGCAAAAACCAAAATGCCGCTGTCGGACTTGGAGTTATATCAAAATACGAGATAGTAAAAACGCAAAGTTTTTCACTCAAAGGATATGAAAAATTTAGACCTATCCTTCATGTAAAGATAAAAGCGGGCAGCGAAACTTTCAGCATCTTTGCAAATCATTTTCCTTCACTTAACAATCCTGACTCTACAAGAGTAGCTTACTCAAATGCGTTAAACCACTACATGCAAAACGGCGGCGAGAACAAGAGTATATTGCTTGGCGATTTTAATGTATTAGACTATGAAAATTCTCCGCTTGGAGAGGCTTTAGAGGGAAAAGTTTATGATCTGTGGAACGAACTGACCAAGAAGAACAGATGGAATTATGTCTATAAGAGCGAACGAAATGCCCTTGATATGATACTTGTGTCAAAAAACTTTTTGGAAGAGGGCGGTATAAAATATAAAAAAGGCAGTTTTGAAGTCTTTAAGCCAAAATATCTTTTGACTTCCAAAAATGCGCCAAAAGGCAACTTTAGAGGTTTTTCAGACCATCTGCCTTTAAAAGCCTGTTTTGAAACGCCTTTGTAAAACTATCCTTTTTGCCATTCCCATGTCCTCTTATGTCATTCCCGCCTCCTTTATGTCATTCCCGTGCAAACGGGAATCCAAGAGCGCATTTTAAAAATCTTGTAATATTCAAATAAGTAAAAGCGCATAAAATCAAAAAATCTTTCATTGCTTTATGTGTTTCCATGAAAAGAAATTATCAAAAATGTTTGCATTCATTTTAAACCTTTTTTCTTATTACTTTCTTGTGCAAAGTAATCAAAGAAATTGCCCGGTTGATACCGTACGAGCGAATACCTTAACATTTTCAACTTGACTTCGGGCGTTGCGGAACTCGTTGTTGTAAACAACAACTCAAGTATGGGTTCCCTAAAAATCAATTTTGATTTTTAGGGTAAGAGACACTCCTCACGCTTTATCCTTGTCAAGTTTCAATGTTAAGCGGTATCAAAAGGGGTAAGAAGAAATTTGGATACCCGCCTACGCGGGAATGACAGAGGGAGAGGTGTCATTTTCGTTTTTTTCGTCATTCCCGCGTAGGCGGGAATCCATCTTCTCATGACGACTATTTATTAAAAATCCATTTTTCCGTAAAAACATTTTTGTTGTTTCTTTTTCAAGGAAACATTTCAGCAAGCTGAAAGCGCTTCGCTTGTTTTGGATACCCGTTTGCACGGGTATGACATAATGGTTGCGGGTATGACGAAGTGGGGACATTGGTTGACAAAAGGGGACAGGTATGACGAAAAAGAGGTGGATACCCGCATTCCTCGCAAATATCGTTTTTTACAAAAACGATTACGCTTTCGCGGGTATGACATAATAGTTGTGGGTATGACGAAGTGTGCGGGAATGAGAGAATATAGACAATAAATTTATCCCGCCCATTGGCGGGATTTGCAAGATTATTTTAAAGTCTGTTTTAGTTTCCAAAGCTCTTTTTCAAACTCTTTTATCTGGTCGTCAGCGTATGCGGCGGTAGCTTTATCTCCATCTTCGTCCGCTAATTTTGAAAGATTTTTAAACTCTTCAAGCAAGTATGTGAAATCTTTGTATATATTTTCAACGATATATTTGGTATCAAAACTATCGCCTTTTTCCGTTTCTATTTTGGTGATTTTGGCTATATTGTCCAATGTCAAAACAGGCTTTGAATTGAGCTGCAAAATTCTTTCAGCCGTGTCGTCGTAGATAGTGGCGGCTTTGTCGTACAATCCTTCTGTGTATGCATGAACCGATGCGAACTGCAAACCTTTTATATTCCAGTGATAATTGTGTATTTTTACAAACAAAGCTATAGCGTCTGCTTGAATACTCTTTAACTGTTCAACAACTTTTTTCTTTCCCATGAGGACTCCCTTAATAGTAATTTGTTAGAATATTACCTATTTTGGACTTAACTGTTGATATGAAAATGACATTCAAAAGCAAAAAATCAAATATTTTTTAGTTTTTTGTTATAAATTTTGACCATTTATG
>JAISXY010000096.1 GCA_031270285.1 Campylobacteraceae bacterium | reverse complement strand
CTGATGCCAAAAGTTTGATATATCTCTTCGGGGGAGCTTTTTGTATTGTAGGGCATTTTATAAGAGTTTTTACGCAAAATTTCAAGCACTTTTGTCTGCGCCGCAAGTTCCGCGCTCTCTCCCGTCGGCTGAAGCGATACATCTATCTTGCCGTCTTTTCTCATCTTTTTTATGTAGCCGTATCTCATTTCGCCCGTTTCAAGCTTTGTGAAAATCTCGTTTTTGTAGAGCATGCCTTCGTATCTGTTATTGATGATAACTTTAGCGCCAAGAGGCGTATCTGCCAAAATGAAGAGTTCTACTTTCTCATTTTGCTCAAATTTATGGTTGTGTTTGGGCAAAAATTTACCAAACTTTTCAACGCCTATAAGCCTTCCGCTCATCTCGTCAAGTACAACAAAAATTACCCTCTTCTCTCCTATTTTAAAAGGCGTTTTTTGATATTTTAAAGGCACAAAAAGCTCTTTTGGCAATCCCCAATCAACAAATGCGCCAAACGACGACACATCCATAACTTCCATGAGCGCAAATTCGCCGAGTTTTGCCGACGGATAAAGCGTTGAAGCTACAAGTCTGTTTTCGGAGTCGTGATAGATAAAAACATCCACGGCTTTTCCTGTCTCCATGAGAGGCGTTACATAAGCGTTTGGAAGCAGCACTTCTTCGCCCTCTTTATCCGACAGATAAAGTCCGTAGTCGCTTATTCTTGCGACTTTTAGCTGATTGATTTTTCCTGTTTTTATGAAAATAACCTTTACATTTGATATAAAATACAGTATATTATAACAGACTTCATTTCAAAAGGCTTTTTAGGATGAAAAAATATTTTTTTATGCTGTTTTTCTTTTTGGCATTTTTGTTTGGCGAAAGTGCGGATTTTGCAAAAAAGCTCTCAAATGCGGCGCTTACTTTAACCGAAGATAGCGTCAGCTACAATGCGGCTTATTTTAAAATCCCCTATCCGGACGGCGATATACCGGCAGAGTTTGGCGTTTGCACCGATGTCGTGATAAGAGCTTACAGAAAAACGGGTATTGATTTGCAAAAAGAGGTACATGAAGATATGGCGGCAAATTTTGATAAATATCCTAAAAATTGGGGCGCAAAAAGCACAGATAAAAATATAGACCACCGCCGTGTGCCGAATTTGATGAAATTTTTTGAAAGACACGGAAAAGTAAAACCTATCACCGATAATGCAAAAGATTATGATGCGGGCGATATTGTGGCATGGAGACTTGAAAACGGCGCAATGCATATAGGTATAGTAAGCGACAAAAAATCTCCTGATGAGAGCAGATATATGATTGTGCACAATATCGGATTCGGTCAAGTGGTAGAAGATTGTCTTTTTTGTTATAAAATTATCGGACATTATGTTTATCAATAGTTTTTTTTGATACAATAACAAGCTAATTTTCCAAAAGGAATTTTCATGCGTCCTTCAATAGCGATTATGGCTGCCGGTCTTGGCACAAGAATGAAATCTTCCACTCCTAAAGTTTTGCATAAACTCTGCGGATACACGATGCTGCACCATATTTTAAAAGAGGCTCAGTCTCTCTCAGACGATATACATGTAGTGCTTTTCCATCACAGCGAAGATATAAAAGCAGATCTTTTGAAAAAATTTGCAGGTCTTCATATAGTCGTACAGGATCATGACCGTTTTCCCGGAACCGGCGGCGCTATCATGGGACTCAAACCAAAATATAAAAGAGTGCTTGTTTTAAGCGGCGATATGCCTCTTTTGCAAACGGAGGACATGAGGCTTTTGTGTCAAGATGAGAGTACGGATATAGTCATGAGCGCATTTTATACGAATAAACCCAAAGGTTACGGGCGCGTTTTGGCAGATGAGAATTTGCATGTAAGACAAATCATAGAAGAGAAAGACGCAAACGAAGAGCAGAAAAGGATAAAACTTGTAAATGCGGGTGTTTACTCTTTTAATACGCACTTTTTAAATAAAATGCTGCCAAAACTTGATAACAATAACGCTCAAAAAGAGTATTACATCACAGATCTTATAGGCTTGGCAAACGAGTATGGAAACAGCGTAAAAGCGGTTTTGGTAGAAGAAGATAAGTTTATGGGTATTAACTCAAAAGCCCAGCTTGCCGCAGCCGAGAATATCATGCAAAAGCGCATCAAACACGCTTTCATGAAAGAAGGCGTCATCATGAGGCTTCCCGATACTATCTATATTGAAGCGGGGGTTACGATAGAAGGCGAGAGTATATTGGAAAACGGAGTAACTCTGCTCGGCAAAACGCACATACAAAACAGCCTCATCAAATCGCATTCAAGAATAGAATCAAGCACGGTGATAGACTCCGATGTAGGACCTTTTGCGCATGTAAGACCTTATTCGCTTATCAAAAACTCTCATGTGGGAAATTTCGTAGAGATCAAAAAATCAACCCTCACAGGAGTAAAAGCGGGGCACTTAAGCTATCTTGGCGATGCCTTGATAGACGAGGGAACAAACGTGGGCTGCGGGACTATCACATGCAATTACGACGGCAAAGAGAAACACCAAACCACTATCGGCAAAAATGTCTTTATCGGCAGCGATACGCAATTTGTAGCTCCTGTTGAGATAGGCGATAATGTCATCATCGCGGCAGGCACTACCGTTACGAAAAATGTTCCGGAGGGTTCTTTGGCGATCAATAGAGCGCCGTTGAAATTTATTAAAGACTTTTTTTATAAACATTTTGGAGTAGATAAAAAGTGATGCGGTTTTTAGAAAATAAAAATATTCTGCTTGGAGTTACGGGCAGCATAGCGGCCTACAAAGCACTTGAACTTATAAGACTTTTTACAAAAGCGGGCGCAAATGTAAGGGTGATTTTGAGCGAAGATGCGAAACGATTTATAACGCCTTTAAGCTTTGAGGCTCTCAGCAAAAACAGAGTTTTGCACAGCCTTACGGAGAGTTGGGAAGATGACAATAATCATATATTTATCAACAAATGGGCGGATATTTTTGTCATCGCTCCCGCTACTGCAAATACGATAAACAGATTAAGCGGCGGCATTGCGGACAATCTTTTAACCTCCACAGCTCTTGCCTTTACAAAACCGATACTTATAGCTCCCGCGGCAAATACGGCTATGTTTTTGCACCAAAGCACGCAAAATTCGCTTCTTAAATTAAAAAGTTTCGGATACAAAATCACATCCACTCAAAATAAACTTTTAGCCTGCGATGATAAGGGCGAAGGGGCATTGAATGAGCCGAAAAACATATTTTTTGAAGCGGCGCGCATTTTGCTTTCATCTCGTTTTTGGCAGGATAAAAATGTTTTATTGACAGGCGGGGGAACTGTTGAGAAGATAGACGATGTGAGATTTATATCAAACTTTTCAAGCGGCAAAATGGCCGAAAGTCTTGCAACCGCTCTATTTTTAAAGGGCGCGAATGTTTCGTATATCCACAGCAATGCGCCGCATGAGGTTGATTTGCCTATTAAAAGAGTATTTGCGCAAAATGCAGATGAGATGGAAAAAGCCCTCAAGAACGAACTTACAACTCAAAAGCGAGCATTTTTATTTATGATAGCCGCCGTGAGCGATTATAAAGTAAAAAACCGTATTAACGGCAAGTTGAAGAAAGAGAGTTTGGGAGAGAGTTTCAATCTGGAACTTATAAAAAACAGCGATATATTATTGGGATTAGATAAAAAAGATATAAAAATTATCGGTTTTAAAGCCGAACTTGATGCCAAATGCGCCCTTAAAAACGCCGAAAATATGCTGAAACAAAAAAACCTTGACGCTGTTTGTCTAAATATCATAGATAAATCCAATCCGTTTGGCGGCGATACGAATGCGATAACTTTCATCACAAAAGATGGCGTAAGGGATTTTCCTAAAAAAAGTAAACTTGAGATATCGTTTGATATCTTAAAAGCTTGCGAAGAGTTATAAGTTGAACGAATTAACACACATAGCCATCATCATGGACGGAAACGGCAGATGGGCACAAATGCGGGGTAAAATGCGAAGTTTCGGGCATGAAGCAGGAGCGCAAACGGTAGAAAAAATCACGACATACGCCGCAAAAACCGGACTGAAATTCCTCACGCTTTATGCTTTCAGTACGGAAAACTGGAAACGCCCCAAAAGCGAAGTGGTTTTTTTGATGAATCTTTTGAAGCGTTTTTTGACCACACATTTGAAAACTATGCAAAAAAACAATATAAGATTTGAGACTATCGGAGATTTAAGCAAACTTGATAAAACTTTGCAAAAAAAGATAGAAAGCGTGAAGGAAAAGACGAAAGACAATAACGCTTTAACTCAGATTTTGGCTGTTAATTACGGTTCGCGCGACGAGATAACAAGAGCATGCAAAAAGCTTATCCAAAGCCATCATGAGATCACCGAGCAAAATATTCAGGCAAATCTGGATACGAAAGAGGTTCCTGATGCGGATTTGATTATCCGTACGGGAGGCGAGCAGAGACTCTCCAATTTTCTGCTTTGGCAAGCGTCTTATGCGGAACTTTTTTTTACAGATACTTTGTGGCCTGATTTTGAGATAGAAGAGTTTAAAGAGATTTTACAAAAATATCAAAAAACACAAAGAAAGTTTGGCGGATTATGAATGCGATATATTTGACGATTTTCGGGCTGTTGTTCGGCTCGTTTTTAAATGTTTTGATTTTAAGAATCCCTAAAAATGAGAGTGTGGTTTTCCCCTCCTCTCATTGTGTCAATTGCAATACTCCGCTAAAGTGGTATCACAATATCCCGCTTTTATCATGGATATTTCTGGGCGGGAAATGCGCATACTGCAAAGATAAAATCAGCATACAGTATCCGCTTGTAGAGTTTATCACAGTCGTTTTATTTCTTATCTGCGCTTTGAAAGAAGAGACTTTATATTCCGCTCTTGCAATGGGATTGGTATTTGCGCTGCTTCTTGCGCTCTCCCTTGTAGATTTGAGATACAAAGCTGTGCCTGACATTTTAAGCATTCCCGCTCTTATTCTTGCGTTTGTACACCCCGATATTTTATCAAGATTTGAATATGCGCTTTTGTTTGCGGGAGGTTTTGCGCTGCTTCGTATATTTATAACAGCTATCATAAAAAGAGAAGCCATGGGAGAAGCCGATATCATCATAGCCGCTATTATAGGAGCAATGCTTGGCATTCCTTTGGGACTTGTAGCGATATATCTGTCGGCGCTTTTTGCCCTGCCCGCTTTTTTGTTTGTATCAAAAAAAGGATTTGAACTGCCGTTTATCCCTTTTCTCTCTATCGGGCTTTTTATTGCGTATCTTTTTGATTCTCAAATTTCAACTCTCTTGAAGTATATATATGTCTAAAACCAACCGTTATCTGTTAAGTCAATTTTTGTCCGTATTCGGTTCGCTCTTTTTTACGCTGTTTTTTATCACCTCTATTATCTATTTCATACAAATAGCGCGCATAACTTCGGTTATAAAGATCACCTTTTTTGAACTTGGCAAATTATACATGTTTTTACTGCCAAAAATTTTTATATTCACGCTGCCAATTACATTTTTTATTGCAATGGCGATAGCATTATTCAGACTTTCGCGCGAAAATGAGACTATAGTTCTATTTTCGCTCGGTTTTTCATCAAAAAAAATAGCCGGTTTTTTTCTCATCATCTCATCTTTTGTATCCGCTTTTTTGGTTATTAATGTTCTTATTTTGATGCCCTTATCAAAAGAGTTACAGTCAAATTTTATAGACTATAAAAAAGCGCAGGCGCGTTTTAACATTGAAGCTACGGAGTTCGGGCAAAAGTTTTCGGACTGGTTTGTGTTTATAAATGATTCTGATAAAGACTACTACAAAGAGATAGTCATGTATCAAAATGAAAACGAACAGGACAGAGTTATCTCTGCTTCGGAAGCTTTTATAGACAATGATAAAGGCGAGATGAGTTTGGAATTAAAATCAGGCAAAGCATACGATGTAACTGCCAAAAATATTAATCAGCTTGACTTTGAAACGATGCGTATATACGCTCTTATAAGCAGTAAAGTGAGCAATGTGGAAAATATAAAAAGTTATTGGCTTGATATATTTGAAGATAAAAAAAAGGCGAAAGATTTTGTATTTTATATGCTTATCGCTCTTTTTCCGTTTGCAACTACGCTTTTTGCATTGTCATTTGGCATAGTTACATACAGATATGAGCGCGGCGGTATCTATTTTGGCATCTCTTTAGTTATAACGCTCTATTTTGCCGCTGTCATGCTGGTACAACAGTTTCATCCGACAGGAAGCGTCATTTTAATATTTACCGCAGCATTTACACTCTCTTATATCACTTTCAAACAAAAAGTACTAAAACGCTTTTAAGATGAGAGTTTTTCTTTTCATTAGTTACGACGGGAGTAAATTTCAAGGATTTCAACAGCAAATAGATAAAAACACTGTCATGAACAGAATCATTTCTGCCTTGAATGAGCTTG
>JAISXY010000067.1 GCA_031270285.1 Campylobacteraceae bacterium | reverse complement strand
ATCCGAAACGACACAACTATTTCCGTCATTCCCATGTCCTCTTATGTCTTTCTATTTCTCCCTCTGTCATTGCGAGACGATGAAATCGGCGTGGCAATCCACCTCTTCGTCATTCCCGCGTAGGCGGGAATCCAAAACAAGCGAAGCGCTTTTGCAAAGCAAAATGTTTCCTTGAAAGCGCATTTTATAAATCTTGCAATATCAAAACAAAGTAAAGCGCATAAAACTAAAAACTTTTCACTGTTTTATTATGTTTTTTTTGGATACCCGTCTTCACGGGTATGACGGAGGGGGGACATGGGTATGACGAAGAAAGTGTCATTTCCACATTTTCTCTTGCGTCATTCCCGCGTAGGCGGGAATCCAAAAGCGCATTAAATTATCTTGCATATTAAATAAAGTAAAAGCGCATAAAACTAAAAAATCCTTATTTTCATTTGTTTTATTATTTTTGGATACCCGATTACTCGGGTATGACGGAGGGGGGGACATAGGCATGACAAAAGGGACAGGTATGACGAAAAGGGACAGGTATGATGGAAAGGGTACAATGGATACCCGTTTGCACGGGTATGACGAAGGGGGACATGGGCATGACAAAAGGGACAGGTATGATGAAGGGGGAATTTGTATAAATAACATGCAAGGAAAATAAAATATGCCTAATATAGTGCCTGTAACTCTGATTGCAGATGAAACTCTTTCAAATCCTCTTAAAACAGACGCTGTTTAATGTCATGCCTTGATAAAATCTTATCTATCAAACGAAAGAGGCAAACAGACTGTTATAAGAAATTTAGCGCCGTAAAAAACGGAGCTAAATCATTTTTGCATGTTAAAATTAACTAAACCAATTTTTTATTTTGTCAAGTACGCCTTCATCTTGCGCCGCACTTTCTATACCAAAAGAGTCTTGTAATTTTTTAAGCATATTTTTCTGTTCGTCGTTCAACTCTTTAGGATATTTTATAGAGATTTGCACGATAAGACTTCCAAGATGTTTTGTCCGCAAATCCCGCACACCCTCGTTTTTGAATACAAACTGCTGTTTATCCTGCGCTCCAACAGGAAGTTTAAGCTCTTTTTTGCCTCTTAAAGTCAGTATCATGACGCTTTCGCCCAAAACTGCCTGCGTGAAAAATATAGGCACTTCTATATAGATATTTTGCCCATCACGGATAAACAGTTTGTCGTTTTTTACATTGATAAACAGATACAAATCGCCTCTGCTGCCGTTTTGTGCAATATTGCCTTTTTTAGCGACTCTTATGCGATTATTGTTGTCTATACCTTCAGGAATATCAACAGTAACGCTCTCTTCTATCTCTTCCCAACCTTTTCCTTTACATATTTTGCATGGATTTTTTATAATTTGTCCCGCACCTTGGCATTTTTGGCAGGTTTGTGAAAATGTCATAAAACCTTGACGGTAAAACATCTGTCCTTTGCCGCCACACTCCGGACAATCTATTTTTGCTTTGTCTTCACTGCCGCTTCCGCCGCACTTTTCACAAGGGGATTTATAGAAGAAAGTTACCTCTTTTTTACAGCCAAAAATTGCTTCGTTGAACTCTAAAGTTATCTCATTTTCCAAATCAGATGGATATTTTTCATTTTTTCGTCTTTTAGAACTGCCAAAACCAAATCCGCTTCCAAAAACAGATTCAAATATAGAACCGAGATCGCCCATAATATCTTCATAATTTTGCTCTGAAAAGTGGCTGAAACCTTGCCTGTCAAGTCCGCTTTTGCCATATCTGTCGTAAATTTCACGCTTGTTTGTATCACTTAAAACCTGATAAGCTTCATTTATTTGTTTAAATTTTTCCTCAGCTTCTTTATTGCCTTGGTTCCGATCAGGATGGTATTTAAGAGCCAATCTGCGATAAGCTTTTTTAATATCATCTGTTTTGACATCTTTTTCAATCTCTAAAATCTCATAATATTCAAAATCCAAATAAAAATCCTCCGTAATAAACTCATATAAAAGAGCGCATTCTATCAAAATTAAGTTTAATAGTTATTAAGAGGCAGAACTTTTTGGTATCGGCAACAGGAATAATACTCTAATATCGTTAGACCCTCTTAAATTGTATAAAAATAACTTTTGTTAAAGAAAATAGGTGGAAAATCTATTAAAAGGACAAAATAAGTATAACTTATGTAAAAGCAGGTTAAAATACACTCATGTGTTTAAAAATAGAACATTAAAGTACTAAAATAGTAAAAAATTAGTTGATTTTGACGTAAAATAATTTTATTGTTAGAATTTTGTAAGAAAATATTTGTTATAATTCAAATTGAAAGATTTTTACCTTTAGCTTGTAAAAAAATTTATTTAAGGAGTTACGAAATGGTAAATGTTCTAATGATTGAAGATGATATAGAGTTTGCTCAAATACTGAGCGAGTATTTAGGGCGTTATAACATAAAAATCACCAATTATGAAGACCCATATCTTGGACTTAGTGCGGGAATTAAAAATTATGATTTGCTGATTTTAGATTTAACACTTCCAGGCATTGACGGACTTGATGTATGTCGTGAAATTGCTTCAAAATATGATATACCAATTATTATATCATCTGCCAGAGGAGATTTGTCCGATAAAATTATAGGACTTCAAATAGGCGCTGATGATTATTTGGCTAAACCTTATAATCCGCAAGAGATGTACGCAAGAATCGTAAGTCTTATTAGAAGATATAAGAAAGTTACGGCAGAGCGCGAAGAGACATCCGGCGAAGATTCAAAATTTAGAGTAGATGAGAGAAGACATCAGATATTTCTTGAAGATAAACCGCTTTCACTTACTCCAGCCGAGTATGAGATACTCTCATGCCTAATTCAACAGCACAGTTTTTCACTCTCACGTGAACAACTTGTATATAACTGCAGATCTATAAAAGATAAAGGCGGCAAAAGCCTTGATGTTATTATAGGCAGAATCAGAACAAAAATCGGCGATAGTTCAAAATCTCCAAAATATATCTATTCTGTAAGAGGCATAGGCTATAAATTGGTAGGATGAGATACTGCTCTTTAAGAATGAAGGTAAACATTGCGTTTGCCCTCATTCTCTCTTTTTTAATTGCGCTATTTGCAATATTGTACATGTACGGCAATGAACTGAACATGTATAAGTTTAGAAACGAACAAAAACAATCTGTTAATCAATCTCTTTTTTTATATCAGAATAGTACTTTATACGATATAAAAACTTATTTTAAAAATTTTGGGCTTCATGAAGTAAACGACAAAAGTTTGAAAGATACTATTTCAAAACATAGCGTTGCTGCGCCCGAATATAATACTCCTTTCGGATACTTATCATCTTTTGTATATCAAAATAGATATTATATAAAACTTATAGATAAAGACAATACCACACTTTTTGAGAGTAAAGAGAAGATTTCTGCCGATCAGTCTGTTTTTATCGTTTTTTTGATTGCCTGCACACTTTTTATATGGCTTTATATATTCGCTATAAAACATGTTAAAGAGATAGAAAAATTTAACAAATCTAATCAGGCTGCTGCCGATCTATCCAGCCTACGCACGCTTTTTTTGCGCGCTATTATGCATGAACTTAAAACGCCGATAGGAAAAGGGCGCATTGTAGCCGAAATGGTAGAAGACAGTTTGAGCAAAGAGCGACTTATCAAAGTTTTTCGCCGCCTTGAAACGCTTATCGGCGAATTTGCAAAAACAGAACAGCTTATCAAGCAAAGTTACGCACTTGAGAAAAAAAGATACTCTCTCTCAAAGATACTTGATCTCTCTTTTGATTTTTTAATGCTTGAACCTGAACAAATAGACAGAAGAGTTGTCAAAAAACTTCCTAAAAAAAGTATTTATATTGATGCTGATTTGGATTCTATGGCGCTTGCATTCAAAAATCTCATGGATAATGCCATAAAATATGGCAGTGACGGCTGCGTTACGATTACTTTGCAAAAAAATACTCTATTTTTCAGTAATAAAGGCAAGCCTTTGGATAAACCGATAGCCGATTACAAAAAACCGTTTATCTCTTCCGATGATAGCGCTAAATCACGCATGAAAATGGGACTTGGATTATATATCACGGAAAGTATCCTCAATCTGCATGGATTAAAATTAAATTATGAGTATAAAGACAGCAGCCACTATTTTTTTATCAATCTTATCGCATCTTAAAATAAATTAGGTTAGACTTAAACTCATGAAACTTCAAAAATTTAACCATCTGGTAGAATCCCTCATGACTTTGCCTTCTGTCGGCAAAAAGTCGGCTTTACGTTTTGCTTATCACTTGACGCTTGTTGATACATTCGGCGCCATGAGACTTGCTCATGCTGTTGAAGACGCTGTGCAAAATATCAAACGATGTAAAAAATGCGGCGGAGTAAGCGAACATGAGATTTGTGAAATCTGTTTGGACGAAGTACGCAGCAATGGACAGCTTTGCGTGATAGAGAGCGCAAAAGATATATTTACGCTTGAAGAAAACGGACTGTTTTTGGGCAGATACTTTGTATTTGATGATTTGGAAAAGATAGAAAAGCTAAAGAGCATTATACATGAGGCAGAAGCAAAAGAGGTGATATTTGCTTTTACTCCGTCTTTGGCAAGCGATGCGATGATACTTTTTATAGAAGATAAACTGCAGGATTTAAGTTTGAGTTTTACAAAAATAGCTCAAGGCGTTCCGACAGGAGTGCAGCTTGAAAATGTTGATATGCTCTCTTTGTCAAAAGCATTGAAAGACAGAATAAAAATATAAACATATAAAAAATCAGTTAAGCAGGCTTTTTTTCATCGCTTCAGCGATTTTTTCTTCATCATATTTATTATCAAAAAAGAGGTTAAAAGCAAGAACGGCTTGATACAAAAGCATATCCGCACCGTCTTTGCATGTAAGCAGATTTTCTTTGCAAAGTTGTAAAAACGGCGTCTCTTTTGTGTAAATAACGTCAAAACCAAATTTTGCAGTTTTTAATAATCTGTCTAAAAGCTCTTTTGGTGCAGGCAGACTCTCATCTTTTAATCCCGCTGATGTTGTATTTACTATCAAATCGTACTGTTTTGGCTCATAGTCGTTCCATGAAAAAGCGGCAATTCCTTTTTTTTTGAAAAACTCTATTCTCTCTTTTGAACGGTTTAAAATTTCAGTATTTATGTTGTTCTCATGAAGTATAAAAGCGATGGCTTTTGCCGTTCCGCCTGCTCCTAAAATAAGGGCGCTTTTGATTTTGCCAAACTCTTTTATCGCTTTTAAAAAGCCCGGCGCATCGGTATTAAAGCCAAACAGTTTACCGTTTTTTTGCACAATGGTATTTACGGCTTCTATTTTTCCTGCTATGTCAAAAATTTCATCACATATCTCAAATGCCGCTTCTTTGTGAGGAACGGTTATATTTGCTCCGCTAAGATTTAATTTCAAGAAAGTTTTTTTTAACTCATCTGCATTTTCAAGGAGTACTTTTGTATAATTTGCCTCTATACGAAAAGCTTTAAATGCGCTGTTATGAAGTTTTGGCGATATGGAGTGCTCTATCGGATTTCCAAATACGCAGAAGTTTTTCATATTTTAAGACAGGTCGGTTTTAGCCGACCCGATATCACTTAACTTGATAGACAAATGCGTCTTTATTGATGTCGCTCTTAACATTTAAGAGAGCGGCTCTTGCATCTTTATCCGAACTGTACGGACCTACCAAAATCTTTATCACCTGTTTTGAATTAACAGTTGTTTTATATTGGTGGTGTGAGTAGCCTTTTTTGGCGATATTATCCAAAAAGCTTTTTGTAGGCGTATTTGCCGAAGAGCTTACCTGTATATACCAGCCGCGTGGTGTTGTGGTTGATTTTGGCGGCGTTACCGTCTCGCTCTGCTGTTTAGGCGGAAGCTTTTTTACAGGCTCTTCTTTTACGGGTTCGCTTGGTATCTCTGTTATATTTGGCGATATTTGCGTTATTTCGGTGATTCGAGATGGTACATTTTCCGTAGCAGACTCTTCTGTTAATGCGGAAGAGTTATCATCTTCTACTTCCGGCGGTGTTACTTCGGTTGTTTGTATATTTGTACTCTCTTCAAGCATTGTTTGGGTTAATATGTTTTGAGGCTGTTCGTCGCTCGCATTAATAAATCTCATTATCATCAGCACGACAACAAATAGCAATACCACAAGTATAGCAATAACAAGCAATCTTTTTATTTTAACTACCGTGCTGTTTTTGGAACCCATCTGTTCTAATAAAATATCGCTTAACTCATGCTCGTCCATTTTCTATCCTTTTAATATGTAGGTTTATCATAAATGATAAAATTGGAGGATAACTCCTTGACTTCTTTACGCACTTTTGCATGTATGTTTGCATCGTTTATATTATTTAAAACTTCAGCTATTTTTTGAGCGATAAATGTAAACTCTTTATCTTTCATGCCGCGCGAAGTAAGAGCGGCTGAGCCTATCCTGATGCCTGAAGTTACAAAAGGACTTCTCGTCTCTCCCGGAACGGTATTTTTGTTTACCGTTATACCCGCATTTTCAAGCGCATGATCGGCATCTTTCCCGCTGAAATCTCTATTTAAAAAGCTAAGCAGTATCAAGTGGTTGTCCGTTCCGCCGCTTACCACATCAAATCCTTCTTTAGATAAAACATCGGCTAAAATTTTAGCATTTATTTTCACCTGTTTTGCGTATGTTTTCCACTCAGGCTTTAGATTTTCGCCAAATCCTACGGCTTTTGCCGCTATTATATTTTCAAGCGGACCGCCTTGAATGCCCGGAAAAATAGCCGAATTTATCTTTTTGGATATCTCTTCATCATTTGTCAAGATAAAGCCGCCTCTCGGACCTCTTAATGTTTTATGCGTTGTAGATGTTACTGCATGTGCATGCGGAAATGGATTTTGATGTTCGTTTGCCGCTACAAGTCCCGCTATGTGCGCTATATCTGCAAACAGATATGCTCCGACTTCATCTGCTATTTGCCTAAAAGTTTTAAATTCAATCTCTCTTGGATATGCCGAAGCGCCGCATACTATCAATTTCGGCTGTACTATTTTCGCTATATCTCTTACTCTGTCATAATCAATTCTGCCGTTCAAATTTACACCGTAAAAAAAACTTTGATATGTTTTGCCCGAACTGCTTACTTTTGCACCATGCGTCAAATGCCCGCCATGGCTTAAATCCATACCTAAAATCTTATCGTAAGGATTCAAAAGCGCCTGATAAACGCCCTGATTTGCTTGAGAGCCCGAATTTGGCTGTACATTGGCAAATTTACATCCAAAAAGCTCTTTTACTCTGTCTATGGCTAACTGTTCAAGTTTGTCAACTATTTCGCAGCCGCCGTAGTAACGCTTGCTTGGATATCCTTCTGCATATTTGTTTGTAAAAATGCTTCCCATAGCTTCAATGACTGAGGGTGAAGCAAAATTCTCGCTCGCTATCATCTCTAAATTATAAGATTGTCGTTCTAACTCCTGTTTGGCAAGTTCATAAACTGCGGCATCATTTTTAGCCAAAAAACTCATTTATCATCTCCTTCGTCATCTTGTTTATCTGTTTTTATCTGTTTCATTGCAGGGAAAAGTATAACATCCCTGATCGAGGTTTGATTTGTCAAAAGCATGACAAGTCTGTCTATACCAAGCCCTTCTCCTGCCGTAGGCGCAAAACTGTAACCCAAAGCTTTGATATAATCCTCGTCCATCTCATGAGCTTCGTCATCTCCAGCCGCTTTTGCCTCAAGTTGAGCTGCAAATCTGCCGTATTGGTCAATCGGGTCATTCAACTCGTTAAAGCCGTTCGCCAACTCGTTTCCTGCTATAAACAGTTCAAATCTTTCGGCTATTTCGCTGTTTTCATCGCTTTTTCTGGACAGCGGACTGATCTGTATAGGATATTCTGTGATAAAAGTAGGGTTGATAAGCTTTTTTTCTACATAGTTATCAAACAGTTCTGCTTTTAACTGCCCAAGGTTGAGATTTGGTTTTAGTTCAAATCCATCGCCTCTAATCTTTTTCTCAACAGCTTTTTTATCATCCAATATAGAAGCGTCAATACCGCCGATTTTGACCAAAGCGTCTTTAAATGAAATTCTCTGAAACGGTTTTGAAAAATCTATCGTTTCATTATCATATGGCAAAATCTCAGGCAAACCAAGCTTTTCAAGCAGTACATGCAGGAGTTTTTCCGTCAAATCCATCAAATCTTTATAGTTATGGTGCGCCCAATAAAACTCTATGCTTGTAAATTCGGGATTGTGTGTTGCGTCCAACCCCTCGTTTCTAAAATTTCTATTTATCTCAAAAACAGCGTTAAAACCGCCGACAATGAGTCTTTTCAGGTAAAGTTCGGGGGCAATTCTAAGATATCTTTCAACGCCTAACGCATTATGAAAAGTTACAAATGGTTTTGCATTTGCGCCTCCTGGAATCGGATGCATCATGGGAGTTTCTACTTCCAAAAATCCATGATCTTCAAAAAACCTTCTAATAAGGCTTATTATCCTGCTTCTGGTTTGAAAAGTGTGTTTGACTTCGGGGTTCATGATCATATCAAGGTATCTTTGGCGGTATCTGAGTTCTTTATCCTGAAGTCCATGGAATTTTTCAGGAAGCGGCGTTATAGACTTTGTAACAATTTCAAGGGTTATTACATGCAAGGAAAGCTCCCCTGTTTTTGTTACAAACGGATACCCTTTTGTCTGTATTATATCTCCTATGTCAAGCAGTTTTTTTATCTGCTCGAACCACTCGTCTCC
>JAISXY010000053.1 GCA_031270285.1 Campylobacteraceae bacterium | reverse complement strand
TGGCGGGAATCCAAAGCGCATTAAATTATCTTGCATATTAAATAAAGTAAAAGCGCATAAAACTAAAACCTTTCATTGTTTCGTTGTTTTTTCATGAAAATATTTTTTATTGTCTTTTTTGGATACCCGCCTCCGCGGGTATGACAGAGGGTGTATGCCATTTACTCACACCAGACAATTCAAAATGACACAACCATTTATGTCATTCTCTTTTCTCTTCCGTCATTCTCGTCCCTTTTTCGTCATTCCCGCGTAGGCGGGAATCCAAAAGCGCATTAAATTATCTTGCATATTAAATAAAGTAAAAGCGCATAAAACAAAAAAACCTTATTTTTCATTTGTTTTATTATTTTTGGATACCCGATTACTCGGGTATGATGGAGGGGGGGGTGGATACCCGCATTCCTCGCAAATATCGTTTTTTACAAAAACGATTACGCTCGCGCGGGTATGACGAAGTGGGACGAGTATGATGAAGTGGGAACATGGGTATGACAGAGAGAGGCGAATGTCTGCTGCCTTTTCTGTTATTCTTATGTTCCTTTTCTGTCATTCTCCTGCAAAGTGTCAAGCTTTGAGATATCCTTTTTGAGAATAAAAATTCAATATGCTTTTAGATATTCGTCTTTAAATTTTACATAACGGGCAGCGGAGGCATACAATTCGCTTACTTCTTCGTCGCTTAGTATTCTTACTGCGCGTGCAGGAGAGCCTAATATCAAAGAACGCGGCGGGAAACTTTTGCCTTGAGTTACCAAAGAACCTGCGCCCACGATAGATTCGTCTCCTATGACAGCTCCGTCTAATATTGTAGCGCCCATACCTATAAGGCAGGCATTTTTGATGACACAGCCATGCAGTACAGCTCCGTGTCCTATAGTTACATCACTGCCTATAATTGTGGGGTATCCGTCGCTTTTGTCGGCAAGTTTGTAATGCGTAACATGTATAACAGCGCCGTCTTGAACGCTCGTACGTTCTCCTATCCTGATCTTATGCACATCGCCTCTTATCACAACTCCAAACCATACCGAACTGTCATCTCCTATCTTAACATCTCCGATGATGTCGGCGCTTTTGGCTGTAAAAACGCCCTTGCCTGTCTGTGGCATGAAGTGTCCGAATTTATAAATCATAAGCTGCCTTTTACTTTTTTCGGCATTATATCACATGCATAAAACGATATAAGAAACAGACGAAAGTGAATATGTAAAATTGTATCTACTGCCAAAATGAGGTAAAAAGTTACTTCATATATTTTTCCACTTTTGGTTATATTTGTAAATAATCTATGTATTACAATTTTGACGAAATTTTTGTATTTAATTGCTATAATATCACACTATTATAAGAGAGGATTTTAAGATGAGTTTATTTGATTTGAGCGGTAAAAGTGCAATAGTTACGGGAGCTTCATCAGGACTTGGAGCGCAATTTGCGAAAGTATTGGCGCGTCAGGGTGCGAATGTAGCGATAGTGGCGCGCAGAGTTGAAAAATTGGAAGCCGTGGCCAAAGAGATAGAAGCTTTTGGCGTTAAATGTCTGCCGATAAGATGCGATGTATTGAACAATGACGATATACGAAATGCAGTAGCTAAAGTTAAAGACGAGTTCGGGCGCATAGATATACTTGTCAATAATGCAGGCGTAGCCCGCTCCGCAAGTGCGCAGACACAAAGCGACGATGACTGGAAAGTCGTGATAGACACAAATCTAAACAGCGTTTACTTTTTTGCCCGCGAAGTCGGCAAAGTAATGATAGAACAGCGCTATGGCAGGATAATCAATCTTGGTTCCATTCATAGCAGAGTCGGTATGTTAAGCAGCGGTCTTAGCGGATATTGCACGGCTAAGGGCGGCGTTTTGATGCTGACGCGTCAGTTGGCGGTTGAATGGGCGCAGTATAACATTACGGTAAATGCTATCGGTCCGTCATATTTCAGATCCGAAATGACGGCAAAAGTATCTGAAAACCCAAAATTCGCTCAAATATTGAGTGCGTATTGTCCGATGGGGAGATTTGGCAATGAGGGCGAGCTTGACGGAGCGCTTATCTATTTTGCCTCCGACGCTTCAAGTTTTACGACAGGACAGCTTTTAAATATTGACGGCGGCTGGACGGCTATATAAGAGATTTTGTGCGATAGTTTTTAATGTAACGAGTTTGAAAAGTTATATCCATCGGAGAGTATCCGATGGATTATGTATTGGTTATATATTTAAGCCGCTAATAACCGGCTTCGTTAAGTGTTTTATACTTATCGCAGCCACCTTGAAATTGTAAATCGCAGGCTTTGCTAAAAAGCTCTTTTGCTTTATGTTTGTCTTGCTTTACACCTTTGCCGTCGTGATATGAAACACCAAGATTGTAGCAACCTCCAGCATATCCTCCATCACAAGCTTTTTTAAAATACTCGTAAGCTTTGGAATAGTCTTGTTTTACGCCTATGCCATTGGCATATGAAACACCAAGATTGTAGCAACCTCCAGCAAGTCCTCCATCACAAGTTTTTTTATAATATTCATGGGCTTTGAAATAGTCTTGCTTTACACCCTTGCCCTCGGTATATGAAACACCAAGATTGTAGCAACCTCCAGCATCTCCTCCATCACAAGCTTTTTTAAAATACTCATGAGCTTTGAAGTAGTCTTGCTTTACATCTTTACCATTGGCATATAAATAACCAAGATTGAAGCAACCCCCAGCATCTCCGCCATCACACAGCTTTTTATTTATTTCAAAAATTAATTTCGCATATACCCAAAGAACAGAGACGAATCAGCAAAAACAACTTTTTCATTTTTTAACCTTAATTTAGTATAAAAAATTATAACATATTTTGTTGTGATAAGAGTGAAGAGATATTTATTTTGGTACCTGAGGTCGGACTCGAACCGACACGATATCGCTACCACCAGATTTTGAGTCTGGCGTGTCTACCAATTTCACCACTCAGGCATTAAAAATAGAAATGAAAATATATAAAAAAAAAGCTTAAGAACAGATTGTTCTTAAGCTTT
>JAISXY010000045.1 GCA_031270285.1 Campylobacteraceae bacterium | reverse complement strand
TCAACTCCTATCGTCTGCGGACTTGGCGTATTTCCGTAAGTTGCGCCCGAAGAGGCGTAAATCATTTTGGCGCATTTTATTTTTGCCAATTTCAGCAGATCAACAAAAGCATTTACATTCGTTCTTATCATGATCTCTTGATCCAAAACGGTCGTATCGGAGATGGCGGCTTCATGAAATATATAGTCAATGTCGTAATCTTGAAGGCGCGACAAATCATCTTTTTTTGTGATATCGCCGCTTATTATCTCGCCGTTGAAGCCTGTTAGATTTTTAAAATGTCCGAAACTTTTTAAGTTTCCGTTACTAAACCGTTCTGTAGTTCTAAATATATCAAACGCTATAACGCGCGCGTCGGGGTGATTTTCTTGGAAATAAAAAGCCAGATTGCTTCCTATAAAACCCGCCGCACCGGTAATCAGGATAGTTTTATTTTTGAATTTATTTTTTATATATTTCACAAAAATACCTTTTAAAAAAATGTTCTATTGTATCAAATTTACGCTTTATAAAATTGCAATCCGCAAAACTTTTAAGAGATAATATCTATCGCCTCTTTAATAGATTTGATTTTCTTTACCGATTCTATGCAGCTCTCTCCTAAAAGTATGAGATTTTTGACTCCCGCTCTTAGCCCAGCTTCCATATCTCTCTCATTGTCTCCGATAAGCCATGAAGCGTTCATGTCTATATCAAACTCTTTTTGCGCCTCAAGTAGCATTTTTGGATTTGGTTTTCGGCATGCGCACATGATTTCGGGCGCATGAGGGCAGTAGTAAACTTTGGAAATTTTAACTCCCTCTTTTTCAAACTCCTTTAACATATAATTGTTTAAGGCCAAAAACTCCTCTTCAGTGTAATATCCTCTGCCTATGCCAGACTGATTTGTTACCACGAACAGAAGATAACCGCATTCTTGAAAGTGTTTCAAAGTTTCAAAAATACCGTCCGTAAAGATAAAATCTTTTTGCTTGTAAACATACCCTTTATCCTCGTTTATCACGCCGTCTCTGTCTAAAAAAACTGCTTTAAATGCCATACTGCCCTCTATTTATTAATAGATAAAATAGTATTATACTGAATATATTAAAGATTAAACTGCAAAAGACTATAATGTTGCAAATTAATCTTAAAAGGAGAATCAGTGAAGATAGGTAAAATCATAGTTGCAGCATTTTTTGCCGCAGGTGCGCTCTCGTTTGCTTCTGCCGCTACTGCTGAGGTGAATTTTAAACGCTGTGCAGCATGTCATGGCCTAAAAGCCGAAAAAGTTCCGCCAGGTGGCACGATAGCAACCGCCACAGTTTCAAAAGAGGAGCTTAAAAAATCGCTCAAAGCTTATAAAACCAATAAAGAATTTGGCGGCAAAATGAAAGCTACAATGCAGCTTCAAGTAAAACCTTTCACCGAAGAGGATTTGGATGCATTAGCTGATTATATTTTTACAAATTTCCATGTAGAGAAGTAGTCTTTAGACCATCATTCAGATGGTCGGCTCTTTCTCTCCTTTCTTTTTAGCGCTTCCTTTTTTCTATTTTCAAGCATTGCCGCTTCATTTAATTCATCTACTCCATCCGAATGAACAGCATCTAAAAATTTACTTCTGTCGTCAAACTGTCCCGTTCTCAAACCCCAAAGAAATGCAAAAACTCCAAATGCTCCCAAAAAAAGTGAAACTCCTATCATAATAGCCAGTAATACAGGGCTCATGAGCCGCTCCTTTATTTTATTTTATTCTCTGCTTTTTATTCTTAAAGCGTTTGCCACCACTACAAGCGAACTAATAGACATGGAAAGCGCAGCGATAAGCGGTATAACAAAGCCCGAAACTGCCAGCGGAATTGTAGTGGCGTTATATATAATAGAAAAAGCGATATTCTGTTTGACGGTTCTGTAAGTCTTTTTGGATATTAAAAATGCTTTTGCCAAAGCATTTAACGAATCGCTCATCAAAACTATGTCGCTTACATTTACAGCTATATCCGTTCCGCTTCCGATAGATATCGCAATATCGCTTTTTGCCAAAGCCAAAGCATCGTTTATACCGTCTCCAGCCATGACCACTTTTTTGCCATTCGCTCTTAAATTTTCTACAAATTCTGCTTTTTGCTGCGGTAAAAGAGAGGCGTGAAACTCTTTTATGCCGGTAAGTTCAGCCGTTTCATGTGCGGCATTTTTATTATCGCCGGTGAGCATAATTACTCTTATACCCAACTCTTTTATGGCTGTTATTGCATTTTTAGCATCGCTTCGCGGAATATCCTTGAGAATAAAATGTGCGCATATTTTGCTGCCGATAGCAAACCAATAGTTTGTTGCACTGCTCTCTTCACATTCAAATCCGTACTCTTTTAATAGCCTGTCATTTCCGCCGATAATGCGCAACCCTTTAAAATTTGCCTCTATGCCTTTGGCTTCAAGAACTTTGATATTTGCAAGTTCAACTTCTTTTAAGTTAGTTTTAAAACTTTCCAAATATCTTACGATACCCATACTTACGGGGTGAGATGAACTTTTTGCCAGCGAATATAAAATATTTTCGTCAAACTCTTCAAATTTGTCCATTTTAACAACTTCAGGTTTTCCAAGTGTAATAGTACCTGTCTTGTCAAGCACTAAAACATCACATTTTGCAAGGCTTTCCAAAAATTTAGTCTCTTTAAACAGTACGCCTTTTTTCGCCGCAACTCCAAGTCCCACAAGAGTGCTTACGGGCGTAGCAAGTCCAAGCGCACATGGGCAGGCTATGACGATAACGGAGATGGCTATAATCAAAGCTTCGCTAAAGCCGCTGACATACCACCATGCAAACAGCGTGATAAATGCGATACTTAATACGGTTGTTGAAAACTTGCGCGATATTTGATTTGCTAACTGCTCTATATGCGGCTTTTTATTCATAGCATCTTCCAGCAAAGCCGCAATTTTGCTTACGGTGGAATCTTTTGCCTTTGTTTTAGCCTGATACAGTATAACGCTGTCAAGACAGATTGTGCCGCTTATTATTTTACTGCCTTTACTTTTCAGCACAGGAATACTCTCGCCGCTCAAACTCGCTTCGTCAAATGATCCCTCTCCACTTATGCAAATACCGTCTATAACAACTTTCTCTCCCGCTTTTAACTCTATTAAATCGCCTTTTTTAATACTCTCAACACTGACAAATTTTTTCTCCCCTCCATCTACTAAAAGAACTTCGGTAGGCAGCATACTTGATATGGAATCAAGCGTATCAACTGCTCTTTTTTTCATTAAAACTTCAAGGAATTTTCCCGCAAAAACAAATGTTATTATCATTGTAACAGAGTCAAAGTAGGGCTCTCCAATACCGCTGAACATAACATAAAGCGAATATGCGTATGTCAAAGACGAACCCGAAGCTATCAGCAAATCCATTGTTACAAAGCCGTTTTTTAAGCCATAATATGCGCTTTTGAAAAATACCGAACCGGTAAAAAAAAGCGTTGGAGTTGCAAGTAAAAATTCGGCAAATATGAGAACGCTTTTAGCATTTTTCTCTATACCAAAAAAATATCCGTAATATTGAGCTATAGCTATCCACATGATATTCATGACGGCAAATATGCCAAACGCAAGTTTTGCGTAATAATCGCGCCGTTGAGCGTTTGCATATGTCTCTTGAAGTTTTGAGTCGTACGGATAAGCGTTATAGCCGATACTTCTTATAGCTTCTATGATATTAGAAAGAGAGGCGAACTCAGGATCCCAGACGATTTTAGCTTTATTGTTGGCTTGAGAGATATTAACCTCTATAACGCCCTCCATTTTGTATAAAATTTTCTCATTAAGCCACACGCATGCCGCGCAATGAATGCCTGAAATAATGAGAGACACTTCGCAAAATCCATCTTTTTCTCTTACATATTTATCTCTAAAACCTTCAAGGTCAAATTTTTTCGCATCATCAAGGAGAGTTTTGGGCGGTTCTATTGAAGTTTTGCCGCGCCTGTCATAAAAGCCTTCCAATCCCTCATTTTTTAAAAGATGATACACGCCTTGACAACCTTTACAGCAAAAATATTTAATCTCTTTAAAATCGCCGTCTTTAATTAAAACATTTTCATCGTAAGAGAGTCCGCAGTGATCGCATTTTTGCATTAGTTAATCTTTATTTTAAATTGTCAATATCGGCGAAATTATATTCTATTTTTGCTGTAAGTAAGTTGTTTTGTAGAGTAGAGAGTTTATTTATAGTTGCTTTTATAGCATGCAGTGTTAAAACTGTTTGTTTTAAGCCCCTAATTGCTATCATGAACTCATGGAATTTCAATTAATTTTTATTTTTTATATTGCATGCGAACTGTTTGAACTGTTTTATGTGCAAAAAGGAAGCACTCTAAATGCTTACATAATAAACTTGCTGGAGCTTTACGAAAAAGGCACGGTACGTTTTTTATGCATGCACCCATCGTTTTATATTGTCATTTTTGCGGCTATATATTTTGATAAATTTTCATTTGCAGCCGCCGTTTTGATTACTTTAAAAGCGCTTGATATTATCTTAAAACTTATACTGCTTGATAAAATTACTATGGTCAAACCGCTTGGGATTTTTGCGGAAATGGTAGAACGGGATATGCCTTTAGGCTATTTTTTTAAATCGGCTATAGTGGGATTTTACATAATAGTTTTTTATATAAGCTTTAGCAGTTAGCTTGACAAACAGGCTTAAATTAGTATAGAATTACATCTTTAATTTGAATTACTACGATAATCACAATTACTTGGTTGCCTTATAGACAAACCTCCCTTAATATTTCGCTAAAGAGGATTCATGGACGAAAATTTACCTGCACAGCAAAACCATGCCAAAGAATCAAGATATTCTAACGGCAAAAACCGCACCCACATTCCCGTAGATGGTTACAAGATAGAAGATTTAAGAGTTTTGCCTCTTAATAAACTGCTTGATATTGCCGAAAGTATAGGAGTTGAAAATCCAAGCGAACTGAAGCGTCAGGACTTGATGTTTGAGATACTAAAGTCGCAAACAAGCAAAGGCGGCTTCATACTTTTAACTGGTATTTTGGAGATATCAAATGAGGGTTACGGCTTTTTGCGCGCAACAGACAGCAACCTCACGGATAGCGCAAACGATGCTTATGTGAGCAGTACGCAAATTAGAAAATTTGCCTTAAGAACGGGCGATATAGTAACAGGGCAGGTGCGTCCGCCAAAAGATCAGGAGAGGTATTATGCGCTTTTAAAGATTGAGGCGATTAATTATCTTCCGATGCAAGACTCAAAAAGCCGTCCGCTTTTTGATAACTTAACGCCTCTTTTTCCGACTGAAAAGATAAAACTTGAGTATAATCCTATAAAATTAACGGGGCGTGTGCTGGATCTGTTTACGCCGATCGGTAAAGGTCAAAGAGGACTCATAGTAGCGCCTCCGAGAAGCGGCAAAACGGAACTCATGAAAGAGCTTGCTCACGGCATCGCTCAAAATCACCCCGAATCCCAGCTAATAGTGCTTTTAGTAGATGAAAGACCTGAAGAGGTTACGGATATGCAGCGCTGTGTAAGAGGCGAAGTATTCAGCTCCACTTTTGACCTTCCCGCATCAAACCATGTACGTGTGGCGGAACTTGTCATAGAAAAAGCAAAACGAAGCGTGGAGATGGGGAAAGATGTGATTATTTTATTGGATTCTATCACTCGTTTGGCGCGCGCTTATAATACCGTAACGCCTTCAAGCGGCAAAGTATTGAGTGGCGGCGTGGACGCAAATGCCTTACATAAGCCGAAAAGATTTTTCGGCGCGGCAAGAAATATAGAAAACGGCGGAAGTCTTACCATCATAGCGACCGCTTTGATTGATACGGGAAGCCGCATGGATGAGGTTATCTTTGAAGAGTTTAAGGGTACGGGTAACAGCGAGATAGTGCTTGACAGAAATATCTCCGACAGAAGAATATATCCTGCTATCAATATCATCAAATCCGGCACAAGAAAAGAGGAGCTATTGGTAAATCCCGATGTGCTCCAAAAAGTTTGGGCTATAAGAGGCGCTATCAGCCAGATGGAAGATATAGAAGCTTTGAAATTTTTATACTCTAAAATGCTTAAAACCAAAGACAATGAAGAGCTTTTGGCTATCTTGAACGAGGCGTAAGTGCGGGCGGGCGTTTTTGACAGCGGAGTCGGAGGGCTTACGGTTACAAAAAGTCTCATGGAGCATAGACTTTTTGACGAGATAGTCTATTTTGGCGACACGGCGCGCGTTCCTTACGGCACAAAAGATGCGAAAACCATTATAAAATATTCGCTTGAAGCGCTTGAATTTTTAAAAAGTTTTGATATAGATATGTTGATAGTAGCTTGCAATACGGCAAGCGCACACGCCCTTGAAGAGCTTCGCAAAAATGCCTCTTTTGATATATTCGGCGTGATAGAGCCGGGCGTTTTGGCAGCGATAAACGCTTTAGACGATAAAAACTCTTCCATACTTGTTTTAGGCACAAAAGCCACGATAGCAAGCGGACAGTACGAAAAGCTTTTGAGAAAAAATGGGTATGAAAATATCGTCTCTTTAGCTCCAACGCTCTTTGTGCCTGTCGTTGAAGAGGGGCTTTTTGAAGGAGAGGTGTTACAAAGCGCGATCAAACACTATTTTGGCGGCATCAGACAAAATCCAGACGCCGTGATACTTGGCTGTACGCATTTTCCGCTCATAGCCAAAGCCATTCAAGATTACTTTCCAAAAAGCGCCCTTATCCACTCCGGAGATGCGATAGTGGAGTATCTACAGACTAAATGTCATTTGCGCCCAAAAGCCAATGCCACAACGCTAACACTGCTCGCCTCGGATAATCTTGAGGGAGTTAAAAAAACAGCGCAAGTTTGGCTTGAAGGTTTGATATAAGTTCAATATAAACGCAACGCACCTCTTGTATTATTTCTTTTTGGATTTCCGCCACCCCTCACGATATGCGCTCATAAGCTTATCGTTCGGTCGCGGGAATGATATACCCCCTTTGTCATACCCGTGAAAACGGGTATCCAAAAAATATTTATAGAGATGGATTCCCGCCTGCGCGGGAATGACATAAGAGGAGATGGGAATGACGAAAAAAACGAAAATGACACCTTCCTTTCCGTTATACCCGTGAAGACGGGTATCCAAAAAAACATATAAAACAGTGAAAAATCTTTGGTTTTATGCGCTTTATCATTTAAATACATGGAAGGTTTTTGAAATGTGCTTTTGGATTCCCGCCTGCGCGGGAATGACGAAAAGGAGAGGCGGGAAATGACATACACCCTTCATCATACCCACACGAGCAAAGAGTTTTTGTAAAAATGATATTTACGAGGAATGTGGGTATCCATTGTATCCTCTAC
>JAISXY010000103.1 GCA_031270285.1 Campylobacteraceae bacterium | reverse complement strand
TCCAGAATGCAGCTGCCGTCTCTTGTCTCACTCAACTCTTCAAGCTGATCCATAGCCAAAAAATACTGCTCTGCGTTTGAAACTACGACAAACTCTTCGCAAAAGGGCAAATTTCGTTTGATTGTTAATTGAAAAAGCGATTTGTCGTTAAAAAGTTTGATGAACTGTTTTGGCATGAGGCTTCTGGATAACGGCCAAAGTCTTGTACCACTGCCACCGGAGAGAATAATATTTGTCATGAGCCGCTCTCCATTATCTTTGTTACCGCTTTTTGCATCGCATTTTGATACTCTTGCATCTTCTCTTTGCTTTTGGCTTCAAATCTTGCCACAAGCACAGGTGTCGTATTTGACGCCCTTAAGAGTCCCCATCCGTCTTCAAATATAACTCTCACGCCATCTATAGTGATAATATCTTTTATCTTCGGAAAATCTTGCGGCGGATTTTGCAAAAGGAGTTTGAGTTTATCTATAATATGAAATTTTTCACTCTCTTTGGTTTGGATTTTTAATTCGTCCGTTGAGTACATTTTTGGCAGGCGGGACAACTCTTCGTCCAAATCAATCCCTTCTTGCAGCAGCTCAAGCGTCCTTAACATCGCATAAATCGCATCGTCATAGCCAAAATATCTGTCATTGAAAAAAATATGCCCGCTAACTTCGGCAGCAATATCTATTTTAGTCTCGCGCATCTTCATCTTAAGGTTGCTGTGCCCCGTTTTGTACATATATGCATGACCTCTTTTATTTATCTCGTCATACATGACTTGCGAGCATTTGACTTCACCCAAAATCTGCGGATTTTTTAACATTTTTGAGTAGAAAATGACGAGCTCGTCGCCCTTGAAACTGTTTTTTTGCGTCAAAACTGCTATCCTGTCAGCATCCCCATCAAATGCAAATCCTATATTATACTCTTTTGTACTTAACTCTTTTTTTATATCTTTGAGATTTTTCTCTTCCGTTGGATCCGGATGGTGATTTGGAAATGTGCCGTCAGGTTCGGCAAATAAAATTTTGGCATTTAAATTTAACTGTTCCGCAAGCTTTTCAACAACAACGCCTGCAGCGCCGTTTCCGCAGTCTATAACTATTTTGGTTTTTAGATTTTTCAAATGTTTGAAATGCTGAACAAGAAAATTGATATACTCATCTTTGGTATTAATTTTCTCACATGTCATGTCGCCCCAAATTTTTAACTTCTCATACTCATGAGCCACTTCAAGACCCAGCTTTTCTATATCTGCGCCAAAAAACGGCAGACGATTTATAGTAATCTTAAAACCATTGTATTCTGGGGGATTGTGAGAGCCCGTTATCATGATGGTGGCATCTACCCTGTTTTCGTCGTCAAAAAAACCTGCAAAATAGTTGCAGGGCGTGGGCACAAGTCCCATATTTTTGACTTTTACATCCGCAAAAGTAAGTCCCGCAACGAGCCAGCTAAAAAGCTTTTTTGAGTGAGTTCTCGCATCGTATCCAACGCCGACGGTTAAGCCTGTTTCTAATATTTTTTTTCCAAGAAAAAAGCCGATTGCCTTGACGCTTTTTTCATCCAAATCTTTTTCAAAAATGCCTCTGATATCGTATTCTCTAAAGATGTGCCGCATTTTACATTTTTAATTTATAAAATTTTGCGTATGGATTGCCCGAAACCATTTCAAAAATATTTGGGTCATACTCTTCTAAGAAAAACAGTTTGAAGTAAATAGAGTTATACATATCCTCATTTAGAACCAAAAAAGTATTATAAGAACGTAGATAAACAAGCGAGTATAGTCCGTTATAATGCATATTTTGGAGGCTTTTCTGAAATTTACCGCTTTCGTCATAACTTGCTATTACAAATCTTTTGAGCGGCAAATTTTTTCTGTCCGGCGCTTGAGTAACCAACATGCCCTGCAGTTTGTCAATATATAAACCATTTGTGCCTTGATCTCTATTTAATATCAGTGTTGCGCCTGTATCTTCAAAATTTCTTGCAATGAAGAAAAACGGCGATTTGTCCGCTCCGTTCATCAGGTCAAGATGACTAAAACGCATAATAGTCGGGTAAATATCAAGCATTCTATATGGCAGATAAAAGTAAATATCTCTTGTTTTTTCAGGCAGTTTAATATCAGTTTTCAAAGATAGTATAAAATCGTTAGAATTTACAAAACCATACTCTTGCATCATCCATGCGATATTATTATTTGGTATGGCGCCGCTTTGGTTATTTTTGACGAACTCGGCTCGTTTTTCAGTATATTCTACATCCAATCTTGCCATATTTGCGCTGCTTTTTTCATCATGAGAGAGCGCAAAACTAACGGGAAAATTGACATTTCCGTCATGTTTTCCTCCATCAACAAGCGTTTTTACATCGGCATAGTAGCGTATAGGATACCCATAATCCCACCAAGTGAGAACATAATCTTCTCTGCTCGCATTCTTGCCAAACTCTTCTATAAGAGATACTTCATCTCTTTCAAAAACACTTCTTGTTTTATACTCCCATGCAGTCTTTACAAGAGGGTATAAACTATAAGTGGTCATAGCAGATACAAATACCAAAGAGGCAATCAGAGCGATTTTTCTATCTTTTATATATGCTGCTATAATCTCTGTTATTCTGAAGATAAAAAATCCCATTCCGAATGCCGTAACGGGTACAATATACATAACAAATCGTAATCCGCCCCAAAAAGAGAGTAGTCCAAGCCCTAAAAAAGGGAGCATAAGAAGCATAACGGGTCGTCTTATACAAAGCCAGCAATATCCTATGATACTAATGGCAAAAATAAGTACGCCGCCGCTCGCCCTTAAAGGTATATCTATCGGATTAACAATCTGGGCTTCCACAATCGTTTGACCTACAGAGAAAAAATGCAGCATTCCGTCCGCCACAGTACCATCTCTTTGAAATATAAATGCATCCAATCTACTTATTATCGGATTCAAGCCGCCCAATATCAAAAATGCAACTATAGCAACCACAAATACATACAAAGCAATATTTTCAGACTTTTGCCTAAAAGTTATCAAATATAATATTATTATGCCTGCGATTTTTATAGCAAAAGGCGCTTCCATCATACCTATCAACATAATAGATAAAAGATAATAGTTTGATACATTTTGCTTTAAAAATAAAATTTCCGATATGCTCAATTTTTTATTTTGACGAGATTCTATTATCAACATGTATATCGTATAAATAGCAATTATGCCAAAAAATGCAAACTCTAATGCATAAGCCTGCGGATAGCACCATTTATAAATTGCTATCGTAAAGCCGATTAAAAGCAGATATTTTTTTTCATCTGTTGTTAATGCCAAAGAGAGCAGCCAGACAATAAACATTGGAAACAGGAGGTTAAACATGTCCGTATCATAATACCCAAGCACCGTACGCGAATAGTAACTTGTGCCGATACTTGCGATTAAGGCGGCGATAAAACCGGCCAGCGGCATATTCAGCCGTCCGCCTATCAAAATAAACGGTATAACAAGCAATGACGCTGCAAATGCAGGCAGATAAAATATTACCGTCTCAAAAGAAAACGGCAATATATCATAAAGAAAATGCGTTATTTTAGGCAATGACTCTTCCACGGGAGAAAGGTCGTTTTCTTGATGACAGTTTTGCTGATAATACTCACCCATGCTCGCATTATCTCTATCGCAGAAAATCAAATCTCTTGCTCCTTCAGCCCAAAAATACGAGTCGTTTGTTGTCACCATAAACTCATTATTCCATTTGAGAAAACTACCGTCTATCGTATTGGTTGCCCAATAAGCCCATGTAAATCTTACACTTACGGAAAAAAGGAAAGCAAAAATAATGAGTACAAAGATATATATATATTTTTTTGTTTCGGCTGATTCTATGAAAAGCTTCATAAATGTCCTTTGAGATTAAAGGAGATATTGTAACTGATAATAACTAAAAAACAAATTACAATAAGCAGATAATAAAACGGCGAGGTCTTACTTGACCTCAGCCTCTTTTTTGATGACTTCTAAAAGTTTATCGCCTATACCTTTGACTTTTAGAACATCTTCTATTTTCTTAAATTTCCCGTTTTTCTCACGGTACTCTACTATGGCTTCGGCTTTTTTGTCGCCTATACCGTTGATGGACGCTAAAGTTTTAGCATCTGCACTGTTAAGATCTATCTTTGCGAACAAAGAGACTACCAAAAGCAGCAAACCAAAAATGATTTTTTTCATTAAACCCTCCAAAAATAAAGTAATGAATTCTACACAATTAAACTTTAAATATAATTAAATATTAACAGGAAAATTATTTTAATTAATTTTCAAGTTCCTTGCTCACTGCATCATTAAAAACCTTTTTATAGGCTCTGTTTTCCGTCATTTTTTCGCTCATGACAAAGATAGAACGCTTGTAATCTTCCATAGTTATATTTCCCTTCAAAAGCTCATATTTCAGATAAAGCCAGTATGTGTTTAAAGTGTCGCTTTCACAATACTCCTTTATCTTTTCAATCTCATTTTTAAAGTACAGATCCATCACCTGCGAGCCTTCTACGTCATATTTGCCGGGCAACCCCGCCATAGTGCAAAGGTGGTCAAGTTTCAATCCCCTAACCGCTCCGAAATCGCTTATATGATCCATCAAATCCACATGAAATCTATCGCTGTAGCGGTATCTGTAACTGTCCCATTTGCTTTTGCCAAGTTCTTTATTATCCGTATCAAAATATGCGGGACATGATAGATTGTAACGCATAGCGCGCGCCAAAATCATCGGAATATCAAAAGAACGCCCGTTAAAACTCACAAGTTTGGGATTTTTTCTGTCTATAAACGACAAAAATGAGTTTATCATCTCTTTTTCGTTTTTGCCGTCCATACTGCTAACCCTTATAAACATTCCAAAATCATCTGCGATTACCGCCGAAATCGCCACTACCTGATGAAATACTACAGGCAAAAATTCGCTCCCGCTTCTGTTTTTTTGCTCATTCATAGCCGTACCGGCTACCTCTTCATCGCTCCCCTCAAATCCAAAAACACTTCGTATCAAGTCAAAATCAGGAATAGTCTCACAATCAAACACGCAAATCATTAATTATCCTTTTGGCATAATTTTTGTACAATTATAGCTTATTAAACCATTTAAGGATACTGAAAAGATGCAAAGAGTCCAATATCTTATAGTTATCTTTTTCCTAAAATTATCCAAAATTATGCCCGCATCTTTTGTATATGGTATATTTAATTTTTTTGGGGTTATATTTTTTTGGGTGCTGAAAAAAAGACGCAACTTGACTATATCAAACTTATCTAAAGCATATCCGCAAAAATGCGAAAAAGAGATTTACACTCTTGCAAAAGAGAGCTTTAAAAGTGTCGCCGTAACTGCTGCTGAGGTTATGATGATTATCAATGAGAAAAAGAAAATTGACGACTTTTTAATCAATAAAGATGAGATTTTAAAAATTATGGCAGATATTACAAAAGAGAATAAAAAGGGGATTATCTTTGTAACCGCTCATTTTAGCAATTGGGAGATTTTGCCATGTTTATTGGCAATTAACGGCTATTCTATGACTGCGGTGGGAAGAGAGGGAGACAACAGACTGATAGAAAAAAACTTAACGAAACCATTTAGAGAAAAATACGGAAATAAAAACATATACAAAAACGAAGCCATGAGGCAAATGGTAAAAACTCTCAAAAGCGGCGGAAATGTCGGACTTTTGATAGACCAAAAAGCAGGACGCACGAACAGCGTTTTAAGCACTTTTTTTGGCATGGAGTGCCGCACGACCATATCCGTTGCAAGCATGAAACTAAAATATGACTCTTTAGTTATCCCTCTGTTTGCAAAACGGGAAAAGTGCGGAAAATACAGGATAATTTTTTACGGCACGGC
>JAISXY010000087.1 GCA_031270285.1 Campylobacteraceae bacterium | reverse complement strand
CAGACAAGGCAGATTGCCTTAAATCTTGGCGTTGTGGGACTTATGAATATACAATACGCCGTATATAAAGACGATATTTACATGATAGAGGTCAATCCAAGAGCCAGCAGAACCGTGCCGTTTGTCAGTAAAGCTACAGGCATTCCTATGGCAAAAGTCGCTACACGCGTTATGTATCAAGGAGACTTAAGGGAAGCTCTTAAATTTTATGATAAATTTGACGTAACTTATGAAGATAACGGAATACTAAAAGCTAAAATTAAAGACCACATATCGGTAAAAGAGGCTGTTTTCCCATTCAATAAACTTACAGGAGCCGATACTATTTTGGGTCCCGAGATGAAATCCACAGGCGAAGTTATGGGTATAAGCGGCAGTTTTGCGAACTCTTTCGCCAAAAGCCAGATAGCCGCGGGAAATATGCTGCCAAAAAGCGGAACGGTGTTTTTGTCTTTGACCGATGCGGATAAGATATTTATAAAAAAACTCGGCGAAAGCTTCATGGAGATAGGATTTCATATCGTAGCCACGAGCGGAACTCACAAAGCGCTGGTTGAGGCGGGGATTGAAGCGGAATTTGTCTATAAAATAAGCGAAGGACGCCCGAATATAGAAGATAAATTAAAAAACAAAGATGTTGCGTTGGTGATAAATACAAGCGATAACAAATCAAGCAAAGACGATGCTAAAAAGATAAGACAGAGCGTTTTAAGGTTAAATATACCGTATTTTACAACCGTATCCGAAGCATTTGTCGCGGCAGAAGCGATAAAAAGCATTCAAAAAGGAGATGCGCTTGAGCCGAAATCCTTGCAGGAGTATTTACAGGGATAGCATTATTTAAAATACTCTCAATGCGTTCATGTAAAGCGTAAAATATGCTTTGCAAGATTTTAAAAAGTCTCATATATAGGAAAAACTATGACAAAAGAGTGTAAAAAAGCTGGTTTGGCTCTTTGCGGCGGCGTTTTTCTTATACTTTTGGGTATATTTTGGCTTTACATGAGAGCGCGTTATGATTTGCCTTTTGAGTGTTTAAGAAAAGGCGACTTTTATCCCGTTAGTAGTGAAAATCTGCATCTCATCGCTCCGTTTCTCGTGATTTTTACAGGTTTTTTGACGGAACTTTTCGGCTTTTTTCAACTTGCAAAATTTGCCGATAACGTGCAGATTTTTTACAATAGAGCAAATACATATTTCCTTATAATCCTTTTTGTTTTAATAGCCGCAAAAGATTTGATGGCTCACAATGAAAATCTTTTTTTCATAAAAATCTGCGTGAGTAGAGTTGAAGCTATGGGTTACGGTCCGATAGACACACTCAAAGCATTTTTATTGATTTTGGTCGTCTATTTTCTTTTGAAAGATTTTTTTTATCTTGGAAGAGTATTTAAAGCTAACTTGCCGATAGTTACATTTGCGGCGTGTATCGTCTGTGTTTTTGCGTTTTTTTCAAACTATATTTTGCCGTATGAATTTCATGATTTTCTGAAAAGTTTTAATAATATACAAGTTTTTGTTCCATATCTTTTGATGTGCCTTGTAACATACGCAAGGATTTTAAAATACCCCGTCTTGCATGAAGCAAAAGAGTTCTCTTTTTACGGTTATCTTGCGCAAAACAAAAAAAGAGCGGTTTTGATTTTAACTGTTACCGCTGTTTTTATCTCATGGATATCGTCGGAGTCCTCTTTTTCTACCTATCTTTTTTATATTTTGCTATTTTTACCGATAGCAGGTGCACTGTTTTTGATACTGCATTTCCCAAAAATCTCATCATGGAAAATAACACTATTTTTGATATTGGTCGCCGTTTTGATATGCTTTATATTTAAAGATGCGATAGCGGTAATGTATATCATGACAATATTTGTAATCGTAGCTATTTTAATCGGTTATTTTTTACCTTCCACCATTTTGGTATCTTTGCCTCTTCTGTTTTTTCACACTCAATATAATAAAAAGATACTGTTGTGGACTGTATGCTGCGTCGTTCTTCTTGGTTTTGCGGTTTATTATACATACGGCGTTATGAGGGCATTTTATCTGTTTATACTGCCTGTTTCGCTGATACTTTGTGTAATTTTAAAACTTCAGCAGTATAATTTCATAAAAACAAGCTTGGCATTAATGGCGGCAACATGTGCGCTGTTTGGCTTGCTGATTCCGTGATTAGAGGACTGAAATGATTTATCTTGTGCAGACAGATACGACGGCAGGGTTTTTATCAAAAGAGAAAAAAGCTTTAAACGCCGTCAAAAAACGCCCTTTGGAGCAATCTTGCATTTTATGCGCCACTTCATTTAAGGAGATAATTCCAAGAGTTCCGAACCGCCGCAAAAATTTTGCAAGACGCGCCAAAAAAACGACATTTATCTTACAAAACGGCTTTTCATTCAGAGTCGTAAAAGAGGGCGCTCATGCGGCGTTTTTAAAAAAAACAGGCGTCATGTACTCTACCTCGGCAAATGAAACAGGCAAAAGTTTTGATATAAATTTCGCCAAATCCAAAGCCGATATTAT
>JAISXY010000026.1 GCA_031270285.1 Campylobacteraceae bacterium | reverse complement strand
TCAGCGGCTTCAATCTCCAACGTACCGCCGATTTCTCCTATCAGAGCTATCGCTTTTGTCTCTTTGTCATTTTCAAACAGTGTTAAAAGTTCCTTGTAGCTAAGACCTATAATAGGATCACCGCCAATTCCTACCGCTGTAGTTATACCAAGACCCTCTTTTACTATCTGATTGCTTACCTCATATGTTAGAGTGCCTGATTTTGAGATAAGACCGACAGGACCTTTTTTAAAGATAAATCCGGGCATGATGCCTATCTTGCACTCTTCGCTTGTTATAATCCCCGGGCAGTTAGGCCCTATAATTTTCATACCTTTTTTTGCAGCATATAGTTTTGCGTTCATCATATCGCGCACAGGGATTCCTTCAGTTATTACAACTGCCAGCTTTATACCCCCGTCAGCCGCTTCCATGATAGCGTCGGCAGCGCCGAGCGGCGGAACAAATATCATACTGGTATCAGCTTTGGTGGCTTTCAAAGCATCTTTTACGGTATTAAATACGGGTTTTCCAAGATGCGTCTCTCCTTTGCGCCCGGGAGTTACGCCGCCTACTATCTGTGAGCCGTAAGAGAGGCACTGTTCGCTGTGAAATGTTCCCTCTTTGCCTGTAAAGCCTTGAACTATTATCTTTGTGTTTTTATCTACCAAAATACTCATTTGTTATCCTTTGCAGCGTTTACGGCTTTTCTCGCGCCGTCCGAGAGGTCGGAGGCTGAAATTATATTTTTGATATTGCTGTTTTTCAGTATCTCTTTTGCTTCCTCGGCATTTGTGCCGTCAAGTCTTACTATAACGGGAACATCTACTCGTATCAACTTTGTAGCTTCCAAAATACCGTTTGCTACGCGATCGCATCTTACAATGCCGCCGAAAATATTGATAAAGATAGCTTTGACATTTTTATCTTTTAGGATAATTTCAAATCCTTTGGCTACAGTTTGAGGATTTGCCCCGCCGCCAACATCCAAAAAGTTGGCAGGCTCTCCGCCTTCGTATTTTATGATATCCATGGTAGCCATCGCAAGTCCTGCGCCATTTACCATGCAGCCGACATTTCCGTCCAATTTTACATAAGATAGATTGGACTCTTTGGCTTCTGTTTCGGCTTTATCTTCTTCGTCAAAATCCCTTAACTTTTCTATATCTTGATGTCGCACAAGAGCGTTATCGTCAAAATTTATCTTCGCATCAAGCGCTAAAAATTTATCGTCCTTAGTTAAAATCAAAGGGTTTATCTCTACCATATCGGCATCATTTTCTATATATACTCTGTATAAATTTGACACAAGCTCTATGAAACTGTTTGTATTTTCTTTGGCGATTCCAAGCTTAAAAGCGACCTCTCTGCCATGAAATTTTTGAAACCCTATCGTGGGGTCTATCGAAACTTTCGCTATCTTTTCGGGAGACTCTTTGGCTACTTTTTCTATATCCATACCGCCGCTTGAAGAGGCTATTATCATCGGTACTTCAAGAGCGCGGTTTAACGCTATGGAGATATAAAACTCCTGTTTTATATTGAGCCCCTCTTCTATATATACTTTCTTTACCTCTTTGCCCTCTTTTGTCGTTTGATGAGTAACGAGTTTCATGCCGATCATTTGATTGGCCAGATTTTTTACCTCATCAAGACTTCTTGCAAGTTTTACGCCTCCGCCAAGTCCGCGTCCGCCTGCATGTATTTGAGCTTTTACCACCCATACGCTGCCGCCTAAGCTTTTAGCATTTTCTAAGGCTTCGTCCGCATTAAAAGTTATATGCCCTTTTGGCGTAGGAACGCCATACTTTCTCAATATCTCTTTTGCCTGATATTCATGTATGTTCATGCATTTTCCCTTAGTTTAAATTAGTATTTTGCAGATATTCATCTACTATAACCAAAGAATCTCTCAAGGAGTTTACGCTCTCTTGAAACTTCTCATCCTCTTCTTTACTCAAAGGCAAATCAAATATTTTTTCAATTCCGTTTCTGCCCACCACAACAGGAACCCCTATACTAACGCCGCTTGCACTGTATT
Source organism: Campylobacteraceae bacterium (assembly GCA_031270285.1). Classification (GTDB taxonomy): domain Bacteria; phylum Campylobacterota; class Campylobacteria; order Campylobacterales; family Campylobacteraceae; genus JAIRKW01. The sequence continues at coordinate 779 of JAISXY010000026.1, read as the reverse complement.
CGCCTTCAAGCCAAACAGAACATGGAAGCAGTGATTTTGTATCGTTAAAAATAGCCTCTACCAAGGTACAAATACTCGCGGCAGGCGCATAATATGCCGAAGTTTGCAAAAATTTTACTATTTGCGCGCCACCGTTTTTAGTCTCTTGTACAATTTCATCGCATGTCTTTTTGTCAAATATATCTTTTACGGCCTTGTTATAAACAAATGAGTGCGATAAAAGAGGCACCATATATTCGCTATGCGTTCCTATAACGCAAGCTTTTATATCTTTGGTTTTATCCACTCTTTTTGATATGGCGTAAGCCATTCTGGCGCTGTCCAATATACCGCCCATGCCGATAACTCTGTTTTTACTAAAGCCGCTCAACTTAAATGCCGTATAATTCATGATATCAAGCGGATTTGAGACGACTATTATTATGGAATTTGGAGCGAATTTTTTGATATTTAAAACAACCTCTTCCATAATTTTTATATTTATATGCAGCAAATCTTCTCTGCTCATCCCCTCTTTTCTCGGGATTCCGGCAGTTATCACAACTATATCGCTGTTTTCTATATCTTTATAATCATGTGTAGTTTTTATATCTGTTTTTGTGCCAAGAGTAATTGAAGCTTGCATCATATCAATAGCTTTGCCCTGCGCAATTGACCTGTTAATATCAAGCAGTACAACTTGAGAGCATATCTCTTTTGCTATCATCAGATAACATGTAGATGCCCCGACATTACCCGCGCCGATGACAGAAACTTTCATGCAAACCTCCTTATCTTAT
>JAISXY010000039.1 GCA_031270285.1 Campylobacteraceae bacterium | reverse complement strand
TGAAGCGGTTGAAATCGTCCGATATAGATAGAAAGTGTACTGCTCATGCGCCGCCTTGAAGCTATTTTTGCATTTGAAAATTGAGATTATAGCATAAATTATTATTCATGAGAGGCGATTGAAAGAGATGTTACCGCTTTCCGTCATTGCGAGCAAAGCGCGGCAATCCATTGTCCCCACTCCGTCATACCTGCATTCTATGTCATTCCCATTTCCTCTTATGTCATACCCGTACAGCGTAATCGTTTTTGTAAAAAACGATATTTGCGAGGAATGCGAGTATCCAAAAGAAAAGTAAAACAAACATAGAATAATTTGTTTTATGCCTATAAGAAAAAGAATAAAAGATGGATTCCCGCCTACGCGGGAATGACAAAATGGGAAAAGAGAAGGACGCACACTCTACGTCATACCCGAGTAATCGGGTATCCAAAAACAATAAAAAATATTTTTATGAAAAAACAATAAAACAGTGAAAGGTTTTGGTTTTATGCGCTTTATCGTTTAAATATGTGAAAGGTTTTTAAAATGCGCTCTTGGATTCCCGCCATCCCTCACGATATGCGCTTACTTCGTAAGCTTATCGTTCGGTCGCGGGAATGACAAAAGGGAAAGCGGGAAGGACACACACTCTACGTCATACCCGTGAAGACGGGTATCCAAAAACAATAAAAAATGTTTTTATGAAAAAAATAAATTTTTGATAAATAGTCGTCATGAGAAGATGGATTCCCGCCATCCCTCACGATATGCGCTTACTTCGTAAGCTTATCGTTCGGTCGCGGGAATGATATAAAGGGGAATGGGAATGACGAAGAGGGGTTGGATTCCCGTATTCACAGGAATGACATAGCTCGCTTTTGTGGTTCATTGTGTTTAATCGTCTGTTCAAGCATATTAAAAATAGACTTTCTAAGCTTGTAATATTTACGCTTATCTCTGTTCTCCTTTGAATGAATGTACATTTTGGCGTATTATTAGGAGAAGGATTAAAAGCTACTTCAAAAGTCCGTTTAACACATACTGCTCCCAATCTTTTCTCGGAAGCTCTTTTTTTCTGATTTCATGATAAAGTTCTTCTACTTTTTTATTGTATTTATCATACGGAAAATATGGAAAATGCACAAGCCAAGCCTCCTTTATAAGCTTTAAAGTTATACTGTCTCTAAGCCATGCGGTAAAATAATTGAAGCTGATAAATACGCATGAGGTGGCAAATATGACACCGATTATGGGTATGTGGTTATTTACTTTGGGCATAAAAATATGCATGAGAGCGATAAACGGCAGCAAAACGCAAGCGCATATAAGAGCGTAAACAAGATATGCCCTTGTTATGTTCATTCTAAAATTAAGCTTTGCAGGATCTACATGCATCCCTTCGTTATAAAGCGCATTGGCAGTAAGCAAATCTTTATAGCGCACCGGCTGTTTTGAGACGGCAAAAATATAATTAATAATGCGGTATTTTAAAGATTTTTTACTCATTTAGACTCCTTTTTAGCGCATTTTACGCAAAGTATAAAAACATTTATCTCAAATCATATACAAAAACGCTTATTCCAACCTTTAGAAGCGTTTGTCTTATGACATTTTCCACTTTTTCCCACTCTCCGCCGGCAAGTCCGCAACCAATGCGCGGCATGTGTACGCTTGAACTGTTTTCAAGCGCAAAATCAGCCGTTTTCGCAAGACAAATTTCAAGCGCATCATACCGTATCGGAGGCACGCCGTTTGATGGTCTTATATTTCTTTGGGCTATCATGTTTGCGACAACTATATCGTTTTGAACTTTCACAAACTGCACTTCGCCCAGAGCAAAACCATCTTTTGAACGAAACCATTCCATATAAGCTTCCTGCGGTTTTGTCCATTTTTTAGATAAAGATAGTACAAAACCGGCTCCCCAGCCGCCTATATCATTGCAGATATGAGTTATGATCTTATCTCCCTCTCCCACAGGAGACAAAACATCTCCACGCACAAAAAAGGGGTTTAAACTCATATTAAAGTTTTGAAACCCTGTCGGCTATGATAGAGCCTATCTCGCTTGTAGAGCAAATCTCTTTTGCATCAAACTGCGAAATATCTTTTGTCCTGTAGCCGTCTTTCAATACATCTTTTACAGCCGCTTCTATCCGTTCAGCCGCACTTATCTCGTTTAACGAGTATCTTAACATCATAGCCGCACTCAAGATAGTCGCTATCGGATTTGCTATACCCTGTTTGGCAATATCCGGAGCAGAGCCGTGGATAGGCTCATAAAGTCCCACTTTGCCGCCTATGGAAGCTGAGGGTAAAAGTCCTATGGAGCCGCTTATCATGCTTGCCTCATCGCTCAATATATCTCCAAAAAGATTGCTTGTCAAAATAACGTCAAACTGCTTCGGATTTCTGATAAGCTGCATAGCGGCATTGTCTATATACATGTGAGATAAAGAGACATCTTTATAATCTCTTGCCACCTCTTCTACCGTATCGCGCCACAACTGGCTTACTTCAAGCACATTTGATTTATCAACGGAGCAGACTTTTTTAGACCTTTTTTGCGCCGCCAAAAACGCTATGTGCGCTATCCTTATTATCTCATCTTTTTCATAAACCATAGTATTATACGCTCTATTTCCGTCATTTGCTCTTGGTTGTCCGAAATATATGCCGCCGATAAGCTCTCGCACGACAAGCAGATCCACGCCTTTGACGACCTCTTCTTTCAGCGTGCTGGCATTTATAAGTTCGTTAAATACGGTAGTTGGGCGGAGATTTGCAAATACTCCAAGACTTTTACGAAGTTTCAAAAGTCCGCTTTCAGGTCGTTTATCACGCGGCAGTTTATCCCATTTTTCGCCGCCTATTGCTCCAAACAGCACAGCATCTGAACTCAAACACCCGTCAATCGTCTTTTGCGGTAACGGTTCACCCTTGACGTCTATGGCTATTCCTCCCATAAGAAAATCATTGTAAGCTATCTCAAAATCCTCTTTTGAACTTACCGCATCCAACACTTTAACGGCTTCGTCAATTATCTCGGGACCTATACCGTCGCCTTTTATCAAAGCTATTTTGTAATGTTTCACTGTTTTACCTTTATCTTTTTTTGCGCATATTTGATGAGTCCGCCCGCATTTATAAGCTCTTGCATGAACGGCGGAATAGTCTTAAATCTGTAAGTTTTGTCAGCGGATATGTTTTTCACAGTCCCATCTTCTAAGTTTATCTCTATTGTCTCGCTCTCTTTTATCTCGTCGGTATCCGCAAGTTCAAAGATAGGAAGTCCCATATTAAAAGAGTTTCTGTAAAAAATTCTGGCAAAACTCTTGGCTACAACGGCGCTCACACCTGCGGCTTTGAGAGCTATAGGGGCATGTTCGCGGCTGCTTCCGCATCCGAAATTTTCGCCCGCTACTATCACATCGCCCGCATTTAACTTTTTGACAAAATCAGGATCGGCATCTTCCATGACATGCTTTGCAAGCTCGCTTGGTTCCGATGTGTTTAAGTATCGCGCCGCTATAATCAAATCCGTATCTATATTGTCGCCAAAACGCCACACTTTCGCCTTTATCTTGCTCATAAATATCCTTCAAATTAAAAGCGCTATTTTACCAAAATCTATTTATGAAAGAGATTAAAAGCTTTGGATAAAGTACAAAATCTATCTTCAAAGTGCAAATATATTAATGCGAATTTACAAAGATGAATTCCCGCATGTCTCATGGTAAGAGTTTATCGTATTTGCTGCAATTTCTTATCTTTTATCTTCATGCGAAGCAGCGGAAATGCCCTTCCTTGCATATCTTTTTCAAAACGGGCTACAGTTTCAAAACCCATGCGTTCGTAAAATTTTCTCGCATTGTCGTTTTGCTCGTTAACATCAACCGTATCCGCCCCTTTTTTCAAAGCGAAATTTACGAGAGCGCTGCCTACGCCCTTTCTAAAATGTTCGGGAGATACGAATAACATCTCTATTTTATCTTCATGAATGGCTATAAAGCCCAGTATTTCGCCATTTGGATTTTTATACGCATAAACTTGTAAACTTGGAAGATATTTTATAACATCTGTTTTAATTTCCGAAATATCGCTCTGTTTTAAAAAGCGGTGCGTTGCTTTTACGGATTTTTCCCACACAAAAACGATCTGCTCATGTTCGGATTTATCTGCTAAAAATATATTTTTCATATTAGAAAATAACCCTGAGCGCTATCATGTATATGCATGTGGCGCTTATGATGCTCAAAAGTGCGTTTTTAAATTTCAGATGTAAAATTAC
>JAISXY010000035.1 GCA_031270285.1 Campylobacteraceae bacterium | reverse complement strand
TTTAGCTGCAAAACCACATCAACCCCCGCCAAATTCACGCCAAGTTCTCTTGTAAGGCGCAAAATAAGCTTTATCCTGTCTATATCCATCTGCGAATAAAGCCTCATCTTTCCATCTGTACGCGAAGGAATTATGAGTCCCTCTCTCTCATACTGTCTTAATGTCTGCGGATGGATTTCCAAAACTTTTGCCACAACGCTTATCAGATAAACCGGCTCTTTATAGTCATGCATCAATATCTCCTGCCAACTCATTTTTTATCAAATTTTTTAGTTCTGCACTTAAATTGTCTATTTTCGGCAATATTATATTTGCCGATACATACATGTCGCCTTTTTCGCCTGTTTTGCGGTTTACTGCGCCGTATCCTTTAAGACGAAACTTTTGCCCCTGTTTAGTATCTTGAGCTATCTTCATGGTAACCTCTTTTTCAAAAGTGGGTATTTTTACTTTGCCGCCAAAAAGTGCGGTTTTCAGGGGTATGTCAAAACTTCTCTCCAGATTTATACCCTCTCTTTTATAAACAGGGCTTGGAGTAACATCAACAGATAAAAACATATCACCTTTTTCGCCTCTATATTGACGCCCTTTACCTTTAATGCGCATCTTTTCACCTTGATTTATACCCGCAGGAATCTTTATATCAAATGTTTCTCCGTTATATGAAAGTTTGTGTTTGCCGCCTAAAATTGCCGTCTCAAATGGTATTGTTATTTTGGCATTAATATCAAGGTCCGGAGCCTGTTGTCCGCCAAATCCTCCGAATCCGCCGCTTCTGTTGCTGCCAAAACCGCCAAAACTACCGAATCCTCCGAATCCTCCGCCAAAGATATTTCTCAAAATATCGTTAAGGTCTGCGCCTCCCTGTGCGCTTGCAAAATCATGAAAGTTTTGACCGCCGAACATACTGTCGCCATGCAAGTCGTACTGTTTGCGTTTCTGTTCATCGCTTAAAATTTCATAAGCTGCATTTATCTCTTTAAATTTATCTTCTGCGCCTGCTTCTTTATTTATATCGGGGTGATACTTTCTTGCAAGCCTTCTGTAAGCTTTTTTTATCTCGTCTGCCGAGGCATTTTGGCTGACTCCTAATGTCTCATATAAGCTTTTACTCACTCTATTTCTCCTTAATTTATCACGGTAAAAAACAGATAAAATTATGGTGATTGTAGCATAAAACTTTAGTCTATGTCAATCAACTTTGCATCTAAATATAGCATATTTACCATGTATTTACCTATTAGGCTTTATAATTTTCACTCTAAATATATCACCCAAGGAGATCAATGATGAAAAAAACTTTACCGTTTTTGATTTTAAGCAGTATATGGCTTTGCGCCGCAGCTATAGATATAGCCCAAGCGCCAAATATTACGCAAAGAGTAGCGCCGTCAAACGAGAGCGTTATCCTGTCGTATCACAACTCTATTAAAAATGCTAAAAAAAGTGTAGTAAATATCGCTACTACCTCTACGACAACCGTCAATAATCAGCTTGATTTGATGTTTAATGATCCGTTTTTTCAGGAATTTTTTAGAAATTCTCCGTTTGCCAAACCTCAACAGAGACAATCAACCTCTTTAGGTTCGGGCGTTATTATTTCTAATGACGGCTATATTGTTACCAACAGTCATGTTGTAAACGGCGCAGACGAGATAGTCGTAACGCTTTCCGACAGCGATAAAGAGTATAAGGCAAAGATTATAGGACTTGATCCAAAAACAGATTTGGCGGTCATTAAGATAGACGAGAAAAATCTTCAAACAATACCTTTTGCAAACTCCGACAATCTTCAGGAAGGAGATGTGGTATTTGCTCTTGGAAATCCGTTTGGTATAGGAAGCACTATCACACAGGGTATTATTTCGGCTCTCAATAAAGACCGCATGGGAATAACTACTTATGAAAACTTTATTCAGACCGACGCTTCAATAAATCCGGGAAATTCAGGCGGAGCTTTGATAGACAGCCGCGGTGCGCTTATCGGCATAAACAGCGCTATACTCTCCCGCAGCGGCGACAATAACGGCATAGGTTTTGCAATACCATCAAACATGGTCAAAAAAATAGCTTCTTCTCTTGTAACAAGCGGTAAAATAGAGCGAGGTTATCTTGGCGTTAGAATAGATGATTTAAAAAGCGAGTTAAAGGAGATTTATACAAATAAAGAGGGCGCTTTGGTAATGGGTGTTGAGGAGAAATCAGCGGCGGATACCGCTAAACTCAAAATAGGCGATCTGATCATCAAAATCAATAATACAAATATTAAAAATGCCAATGAACTTAAAAATCTTATCAGCGAATTAAACCCTGAAGAAAAAATTTCACTGACATACGAGCGAAGTAATAAAATCTACACCGTAAATGTCAAACTTCATAAGATGGACAGCGATGTTGCAGTAAGCAGCACAACCGATAAAGATGTCATAGACGGATTGACGCTTGAAAATATAACCAATGCTTCAAAATATAATCTTCCGAAAAATATCAAAGGAGTTTTAGTAACAGACGTTAAAGCAAATTCAAAAGCTGAAAAGTCAGGTTTTAGAGCAGGCGATATTATTATACAGATAGGCGAAAATGCCGTCAGTTCAATAGATGAGTTAAAAGCCGCTTTAAATAAAAACAAAAACAGCAAAAAAGCGGTTTATCTGCGAAGAGGAAACGGTATAGCGGTTGTCGTTATACAATAACATAAGGAGGGATTTTACCCTCCATTTGTGATATAATGAAAAAAATTTTAGGAGCGTTATGATAAATATATTAATGATAGAGGACGATACCGAACTTGCAGAGATATTAACGGAATACCTTGAACAGTTTGACATGAAGATTACTACCATAGAAGACCCGTTTATAGGGCTTTCTACGCTTGATATTCAAAAATTTGACTTGCTTATTTTAGATTTGACGCTGCCCGGACTTGACGGACTTGAAATGTGTAAAGAGATACGAAAGAGGCACAATATACCGATTATTATCTCATCGGCAAGACATGATATAACAGATAAAGTTACCGCATTAGAGAATGGAGCAGATGATTATCTGCCAAAACCTTATAATCCTATGGAACTTCAAGCGCGTATAAAAAGCCATTTAAGAAGACAATATATTCAAAAAGATCCCGAAGAGAGCAGGACGCATGGAGATTTAAAATTAGATGATGACAAAAGAGTCATAAAGTTTAAAAATGAAGAGCTTGTTTTGACGGCAGCAGAGTATGAAATATTGGCTTATCTCATTAAAAAAGAGGGTGGCGTAGTATCGCGCGAAGAGCTGATATATAACTGCGAGGCGATAAATGAAGAGAGCGCAAATAAAAGCATAGATGTTATTATAGGCAGAATCCGCCACAAGCTTGGAGAAAACCCAAAAACTCCACGCTACATTTATGCTGTACGCGGCATCGGTTACAAGTATCTTAAATGATTGTCAAATCCTCTATTTTATATACGATAACAGTTATCTTTTGTATCTCTGTAGCAAGCGTTACGCTGGCATTTTTATATCTCATGCAAAACGATAAAGAGAATTACACTGAAGAGCTTAATATCAAATATTCGGTTATTGCGGGAGCAACGCTGTTTCATTTAAACAGTTTTATTACAGCAAAAGAGATGCGAGAGCAGATAAAAGATTATAAAATGGAGGAGATAACAGACGAACCGCTGAAAAGCTATATCCTTTCTCATGGCGAAGTGCTGCAGACTCTGAACAACAGAATCGGACAAAGCGCCATCATTTCATACAAAAAAAACAATTATTTAAATATCGTTCATGACGGTACAAATATGCTTTTGAAAGACAGCGAGTTTCAGCCTTACAGATATTATATCATGAGAGGTATATTCGGGCTTGTTTTATTTATAATAATTTTTACATATATTTTAATCATCAGAAAAATACGCCCTTTAAAAACGCTCAAACAGCAGATAGATAAATTTGCCGCAGGTAATTTTGAAGTACCCTCATCGCAAAGCGGAACAGACGAGATTTCCGAAGTTGCCAATGCGTTTTATTCATCAGTCAATCATATCAAAAAACTAAATCATTCCCGTCAGCTTTTTTTGCGGAATATCATGCATGAATTGAAAACTCCTATAACAAAAGGCCGCATCATCACTGAAATGATATATGACAACAAGCAAAAGCAAAGACTTATCACCGTATTTGAGCGCCTTGAAACAATGATAAACGAGTTTGCATCTATAGAAAGCACGACATCCGGCATAGATCTTACAAATATAGGCACTTACAGACTGATAGATATTTTTGACGAGGCGATTGATTTGGCAATGATTGAGAGAAGCGGCATAAATTTCAATATAGACAAAGATTTGAGTTTAAATGTTGATTTTAAACTATTCTCTCTGGCTATTAAAAATATGATAGACAATGCCGTCAAATATTCTCCCGATAAGAGCATAACGATAGCGGTTAATGAAGACAGTATCAGATTTATCAGTCTGGGAGAACCTTTAAGCAAAGCTTTTGAGTATTATCTTGCTCCGTTTGCACAGGGAAATACTAAAACTAAAGGTTTGGGGCTTGGGCTGTATATCGTTGATAATATTATAAAAGCTCATAAGATTAATTTTACATATATTCACAAAGACGGCAAAAATATATTTAGCTTTGAAAATTTACAGATACTTTACTGACTTTTACTGCGCTTAACGGATAATTTTGATACTGTTGCTGCCTACAAAGCATTCATTTGCAGTCTTAGATAATTCCCGACCATTTAAGCCTCGTACCTGTTTGTCAAGCTTTGCGGTAACTATTTTTGCAGAACAAACGACAACGCCAATTAGCATTGCCGTCAAACCACGCTCTATCTTGTTGCAGGACTGAATGTAGAAAACAGTACTAACGTTTTAACACCCGTATTTTTGATAGCATGCATCATGCCTTGCGGCGCCTTGAAAGCATCTCCTGCTTTTATGGACTTCCATTCGGTATCGTCCAAAAACTCCCCGCTGCCGCTTACGACATAAAAAAATTCGGAACTGTTCTCATGGATA
>JAISXY010000003.1 GCA_031270285.1 Campylobacteraceae bacterium | reverse complement strand
ATTGAGCATACGGATTTTAATTTTGAAAGGCTTGATTATCTGCAAAATATATTTTTAGGCACTTTGTCTATAGAGCAAAATAAGGTCATCAAGATATTTACTATCGTCAATGTTATCTTTTTGCCGCCGACTTTGATAGCGAGCATTTATGGTATGAATTTTGTTCTAATGCCCGAACTCCAATGGAAATACGGTTATGTATTGGCACTGATTCTTATGGTGCTCTCATCTGCAACGCCTCTTTTGATTTTTAAGAAAAAAGGATGGATTTGATACGCTAAAACATAAACCAAAAAGGGAGGTTTAAAATGAGCGAGATATTTTTATGCTCTATCTGTAATGTAAGTAACGGCGGTTGCAAAGAGGATTGCGCATACTGTACACAAAGTTATAAATACAAAACGGGCATTGAAGTTTTCAGGCAAAAGCCGCTTGAAGAGATCATGAAAGAGGCTGAATATTTTGCCGATGCGGGCGCGCTTGGATTTTGTTTGGTGAGCGAGGGGAGAAGCTTGACTTCAGAAAAGACGGAGTACATAAGCCGCGCCGCCAAAGCCATAAAAGAGAAGTTTAATTTTCATCTGATAGCCTGCTGCGGGAGCGCCGATAAAGAGTCGTTAAGAGAGATTAAAAATGCGGGTGTTGATACTTATAACCACAACCTTGAAACTTCAAGAGATTTTTTTCCGAAAGTCTGTACTACACATACATGGAATGAGAGATACGAGACATGTGAAAATGCGGCAAGCGTCGGGTTAATGCTTTGCGTTGGCGGCATTATGGGTATAGGCGAGAGTTGGAAAGACAGAGAGGAACTCTATAAGGCCATAAGTTCGTTAAAACCTTTTACTTCCCCTGTAAATTTTTATATACCAAATTCGGCTTTGCCGATAAATAACAGCGTCATGAGCAGAAACGAAGCCATAGAGTGCATAAAACTTGCAAAAAGATATCTGCAAGGTACAAGGCTCATGATGGCAGGCGGCAGAGAAACAGTTTTCGGTTCGGATCAAAAAGAGATTTTTGAAGCTGGAATAGACGCCGTTATCATAGGCGGATACTTAAATGCCTGCGGCGGAGATCCTAAAAAAGATGTTGACATGATCAGAGGATACGGACTGGAAATAGCTACGGTCTGTCATCAAGTTACACTCATATATTAAAATTTTATCAATGATTTTCAAAGTTTTTGTGCTCTAAAACTTTGAAAAAGAGGGTAAGGGCAATATCAAATATCATATGTTATTGATCTATTTTATAGTGCGATAAAAATAAAATATTATAAAATTTATCACAGCTTATATTGACATTTTTTTGTTTTAAATATATAATTCATAAATTTTTTTTAAAAGGAGTCCGGTTATGGGTTTTGACAATGACAAAATCAAACAGCTTGAGCAAAATAGTTTTGTGGGGTATTATATAGATGCCATTAAAAATCACTATTTTGACTTTAACGGCAGAGCGAGAAGAAAGGCGTTTTGGTTTTTTGTGTTGATTAACTTTATAGTGAATATTATACTTAGCGCCATAGACTCTATTATATTTGTCAATATAATAGGTTTTGCACTATTGAGTTTGGTATATACTTTGGCGATTTTGCTGCCCTCCATTGGTTTAGCAGTTAGAAGGCTGCATGATATAGGTAAAAGCGGCTGGTGGTATCTTATCAACCTTATCCCTATTATCGGTTTCATTTGGTTTATTATACTTGCCGCGACTGACAGTCAGCCGGGAAGCAACCAATACGGTGAAAATCCAAAAGGCGAATAACCTAATTTAAAGTGAAAACTTTTGTTTTTCACTTTAAATCCACTTTTTATTTATAACGCGATTTTACTCTTTTATAAAACATTACAAAGCCGCTTATTGCGAAAAGCGCCATAGCAGCCGAAGAGATACACCACAAAAATTTTCCTATTTCACCGAAAAAATATCCGCTGTGCAAAGGATAAATACTTGACATAAATTTTTCACCCAATGTTTTATTGACAGATTTGCTGTTAGATATAATCTCATTTTTTTCTATATCTACCTGCACTCTGTTTGTATCGCCTTTGGTATTCTGATAAGCGACAGAATATGTACCGTTTTGCGCTACCGTATTTAAAGTTAAGCTTGTGTAGTCTTCGCCAATATTATCTTTAAATACCGTATAAATCGTATCAAGATAATTCAAGTCGTTAACGCTCTCGATTTTTGTCTGCTGACGCTGCATATTTTGCATGCGTACGGGCTGTTCTACCCCCGCTATTTTATATAGCATTGTTCGATACCAGCCGTAACTCCAGTAAAGACCGGTCAAACACATTATCAAAACAAATATAAGTGTGTAAATACCCACAACAATATGCAGTTTGTATAAAAGTGAAAACCAGCCTCTTTTAAAATTTATCGTCATACTTTTCAAAAAGTTTCGCCGCATGGGCGGTAGATATAACCAAAGCCCGCTTAATGAAAGTATGATAATAGCTATAGTAGATATTGCCACTATCTGTTTGCCCGTTTGGTTCATGCCTTGAAAAGTCATCCATCTATGCAGACTAATCATGACATTGAAAAACTCGCCGCCTTTCATATTGGGCAGCGTTTCACCCGTATAAGGATCTACAAAATACCCCACACGTCCATGTCCGCCGCTATTTACTGCCACAGATCTTGTTTCATCACTATATATTGTAAGCGAACTGATAGAGACATTTATATTTTGTCTTGAAACCTTTTCGGCGATCTTTGCAAGAGTCAGCGGTGTGTCGGTTGTTTTTTTCACATATAAACTTTTGGAATTGATAAGAGCCATGATTTCGGGTCTATATGAGAGTATAGCTCCCGTTACGCCTACTATTGCGATAGTAATGCCCAACAGCAACCCAACTATCATGTGGATATTAAACCACCAATTTTTTTTAAATATTTTAAACAAACAATTCTCCTTTAGCTTATATGTATATATAATGATATTCAGTATCAAAAAATGGATTGTATATTTTTTAAACTTAAAAAATCCTCTTAAGATGACATTTTATGAAAAATATAGAAGAAAATATCGATATTTTCATGATAATGATCGCTGTTTTAGATTAAGATAATTTTTATCTCATTTTGGATAGTATGCCAACTTAATTAATAATAATTATCAATATTATTATAGATCAAAAATTCCAAAGGAGTACAAACATGAAGGAAAGTTTTCATGCTATTTCCGCTTTGAACGCACGGATGAAAATTGAGAGGAGGATAATTTGCGCCGCTGTCTCTCTGGCTTGTCTTGCTTCATTCTCTTGCGCACAGACAAATGAGGCGGTTGAACTTGACGAGATAAAGGTCATAAGTGCCGCAGGTTATGAGCAAAATATCGCCGATGCGCCTGCAAGCGTTTATGTTATAACAAAAGAGGATTTGGAAAACAAATCTTTTAATGATTTGAGTGAAGTTTTGAAAAATGTTCCGGGTGTTTCCATAGAGGGTGGAAGTATTTTCAAAGATATATCCATTCGTGGTATGAGCAGTTCTTATACGCTCTATCTTATAGATGGTAAACCAATGTCGGGCAATGAAGCTCACAGCCCAAACGGCATGGCGGGCGGTATAGCGATCAACTCTTTGCCTCCTGTCTCCATGATAGAGAGAATAGAGATAGTACGAGGTCCCATGTCGTCGCTATATGGTTCTGAAGCGATGGGTGGCGTTATCAATATCATAACGAAAAAAACCCCACAAAAGTGGAGCGGTTCTTTCAAGGGCGAATATATAAAATCCATCAATGACATTACCGAAGACGGTTATCAGGGTAGTATCAACATCGCAGGTCCTATCATCCAGGATCTTTTGTCGTTGCAAACATACGGTTCTATTTTGCAGCAAGACGAGAGTAATTGTCCAAATGCCGACACGCCAGGAACAGACTGCGGCGATAAAAGCTCTGCGCCAACTCCTGAGTATAAGGTCAGGCAGTTTGGTACAAAGCTTATTTTGGCTATCAACGATGAAAATAGTATATGGGCAAACTATGATTATACTAAACAGATAAAAAAGGAGACGGAGGGTGTATCATACGCTGCCAATGCCTCTAATCGCGTAAATGGTTTAGCTGTCAAGCAAGGCGTATCGGCAGGACATGACTTGAAAACAGAGAGTTTTATCTTGAACAGTTATATTCAAAATAATGCTGTGAAAAATCCCACAAGAGGCAATGGTATAGATTACTATGTCTTGAGCGCAAATACACAGGGTACTTACTTTTTTGAGAGTAACGTTTTGACTGCCGGTTTTCAATATAAAAAAGAAAAGCTTGAAGACCGCGCTACAAATGCGATGCCAGGCAATCCACCGGTAACCATGAAAAGAGATTCTTACGCACTTTTTGTAGAAGATGAGTGGAATATCATAGATGATTTGGCATTGACGGGTGGACTTAGATGGAATGAAGATGAAAATTTTGGAACGCATATCAATCCGCGTCTTTATGTTGTTTACAGCGGTCTTGGCGATTTTATATTTAAAGGCGGCGTAGCCAGTGGTTATAAAGCTCCGACCTTAAGACAGGCAGCCGATGATTTTGGTGGCGTTTCGGGTGGCGGTATGGTTGGCAATACTGTTATGATGATGGGAAATCCCGATGTAAAACCGGAGACAAGCTTAAGCTATGAAATTTCTGCAGCATATAACAATCGGGATGTGGGTATTGATGCCAGCATAACCGCTTATCATACGGACTTTAAAGACAAAATCACAACTATAGATATTTGCAGCATTCCAAGTCCTGCACCCATGAGCTGCAACTACGGCGGAGTTATGTATCGTACTATCAGAACATATGATAATGTGGATAAAGCTATCATTGAAGGACTTGAACTTACGCTTAACTATAATATTTTGTCAAATCTCGCAATTGGTTCTGCATATACATATACAGAAACGGAACAAAAAAGCGGAGCAAATGCCGGATCTCCTCTAAATAATATTCCAAGACATATGTTAAATGCAAATGTGGATTATGCTCCGACAAGCAGATTTAGTTTGTGGGGACAGTATAACTATAAAAGCAAATATCCTCAGACAAATGTGTCAGCCAAAAATAAGGGATATTACTTTGTTGATATAGGAGCTGTGTACAGACTCAAAGAGGATTTGAAAATTACGGCGGGTATCTATAATATTTTTGATAAAGAGATAACATTTGATACTCATGGGAAATTTATAGAGGGCAGGCGAGTCGCTTTGGGCTTTAATGCGGATTTTTAATGTTTTGTTGAGTACATGCGGATTTGATACGCAAATATATGGCATTTGACAATCTGTGAGATTGATTTTATTTGCTCCTTAAGCTATTGATGGGAGGATTTCATCCTCTCATCAATTCTAATATACTATTTTCGCAACATGATGCTTGTGAGCTGAGTTAAGTGTACGGCGATGACGGGAAAAGTGCAGGTGTTCAAAGAGAGTTAAAATAGACGCCTAAAGATAAAATCTCCGCTATTTGAACAAAATACTTCCAAGTCTTATCATATTTGCGCCGCATTTTATCGCAAGTTCAAAATCCCCGCTCATGCCCATGGAACAGTATTTCGCTCCAAGCGGCAAAATGCGCTCGTAAATCTCTCTTGTCGCTTCAAAGCTTTTTTGTATGAGTTTTACATCGTCAGTATGCGCACCGATACTCATGACGCCTTTTAGATTGAGATGTGGACATGAGTGCAAAATATCTTCATAAATTTTTACGGCATCTTCGGTTTCCACACCGGCTTTCGTCTCTTCTTCGGCACTGTTTATCTGAAGAAGTATATCAAGCTTTTGATTTTTATCTTTTAAGCGTTTATCTATCTCCAGAGCCAGCTTCAAACTGTCGCATGAGTGGATCAGGGCAGGGCGCAGAGAGATGAGTTGGTTTATCTTATTTACCTGAAGCCGTCCGATAAAATGCCACTCTATATCCAAGTTTTTAAGCTCGTCATGTTTTTGTTTTAAGTCTTGTACTCTGTTTTCGCCGAATATTCCGCATCCCGCGTTATAGAGTTTCTCAATCTCGCAAGAGGTTACCGTTTTACTTACGGCGACAAGTTTTATATTTTCTTTGAAAACAGAGTTTTGCTTGGCGGTTTCTATGCGTTCTAATACGCTTTGCAATCTTACTTGATAAGACATTAGTCTGCCGCCAAAATTCTTGCTATATCGTTGTAAATCGTGAATGCAAAAAGCAGTAAGAGCAGTCCCCAGCCCGCAAGAGTAAGATAATAAAAAACCTTTTCATTGGGCGCTTTTCTAAAAATCATTTCGTATAAATTAAATATAATATGTCCGCCGTCAAGTGCAGGAATGGGCAAAAGATTGATAACGCCGAGATTGACGGAGATAAGAGCTATAAATATTATAAATACGACAAATCCGCTTTTTGCAACTTCTCCCGAGAGATCTACTATCGCTATAATGCCTCCGAGTTCTTTTGGCGAAACTACGCCCGTTATGAGTTTTTGCAGACTTTTGAATATAAGTATTGACGCTTCCGCGAGTTCATCGGTGGCATAACTAACGCTTTCAAGCCCGCCGTAACGCATGTTGAAAACGGCGCCGGAAGGCTTGATGCCTAAAAAACGCTCTTGTATATTTTCGCCGAATATATTTTTACTCTCTAATACTTTCGGAGTCAATTTTGTATTTAAAAGTTCGCCGTCTCTTAAAAACCACAACTCCACTTCGTTAGAACTTTTATTGATAACTTTTTTTATATCCTGCCAAATATTTATCTCTGCATTGTTGATGGCTTTTATCGTATCATTTATCTGAATTCCCGCTTCCTCTGCCGCCGAATTTTCCAAAAAAGCGCCGATTTGCGGAGATAAGCTTGGTATTCCTATATTTGCCGCAGCCATATAAAGCAAAAAAGCGAGAAGAAAATTTGCAAACGGACCGGCGAAGAGTATAATTACTCTCTGCCATGGAGCTTTTGTGTTGTAACTGTCAAAATCGCCGCTTCGTTCATTTGGATTTAAGTCGTTTTGTCCTTTCATCTGCACATATCCGCCAAGCGGTATTGCGCTTAAACAATACTCCGTGCCGCCCCATGTTTTTTTTAAAAATTTTTTGCCGAATCCTATACTGAAAACTTCAACTTTTACTTTAAATATACGCGCTGCGATAAAGTGTCCCAATTCATGAAAAAAAATCAAAAATGAAAGAGCAAGCAGGGCGTAGATAAATCCGCTTACGGAATTTAACATTTTTTATCGCCTTTTGTGTAACTTACGATATATTCAAATCCCGAATAGAGCGTCAATATAACGGAAAACCATAATAAAATTTCAGACAGCGGAGACCAGTTCATGATCAAAAATCCTATCGCTATCATTTGAAACACAGTTTTGACTTTGCCTGCCATTGAAGCGGCTACTTTTTTCCCTTCGGACGCTGCCGCAACGCGAAGCCCCGTTATAAAAAACTCTCTGACCAGTATGATATAAACAGCCCATGGATTTGCGCGAGAGAGTAGCATGAGCCCCAAAAATGCGGCAAGTATCAGCATCTTGTCTGCCAATGGGTCAAGTATGCTGCCGATGACTGTTTTTTGATTCCATGATCTGGCTATATATCCGTCAAAAAAATCCGTAGCCGCAGCGATGACGAACAAAAATGCAGCAAAAAGATCTATCCATGAGTAGTGAATACCGTTAAATACAGGACTGTTTCTATCTATAAATAACAGCCAAAACAGTACGGGAGCGATTATAATTCTTAAAATTACAAGTATATTTGGAAGATTTAATCTCATTTAAAAGTTGTGCCTCCATCTACAATAAATACATGTCCTGTAACCCAGGACGCTTTATCGGAGCAGAGAAAGAGGCAAGCGCCCGCCATATCTTCAGGCTGTCCCATACGCCCTAAAGGCGAGCGTTTGGCTGTTTCATCGCGTACTTCTTCATAATTTACGAAAGCTTTTAAAGCGTCCGTTTCAATTGGTCCGCCGCTTACCGCATTTACTCTGATATTTTTTTCGCCGAGTTCGCTTGCCGCATATTTTACCATTGCTTCAACTGCGGCTTTGCATGTACCATGTCCGGCATAATTATCCATATAGACGCGATTGCCCGTAGAAGAGATAGATATAATACTGCCGCCGCCTGTCAGTTCCATTCTTTTGGCGGCTTCCTGTGCACCTACAACAAAAGCGTTTACGGTTGCAGTGAAGATATTATTGATGCCGCGTGGTTTTAATTTCATAAATTTTGTGTATCCGCCCACAACAGAACGACCTGAAATTATCGCGCTTGAGATAAAAAAATCTATTTTCTCAAAATCCTCATCTATTTGTAAAAACAACTCTTTATATTTATCAGGCTCCAAGATATTAAAAGGATAAGCTTTTGCTTTAATGCCATATTTTGCTTCAAGTTCCGCTACCTGCGCTTTTGCTAACTCTTCGTTAGAGTTATATGTAAATGCTATATTTACGCCATGTGCGGCAAATTCGTTTACTATGGCTTGTCCTATGCCTCTCGTACCGCCGCTTACAACTAATGTTTTTCCCCTCATTTTAAAAACCCTTTATTGTGTATTTTTGCATAGTCTGTTCTATGAATTTAAAATTTTCTTTGCTTGGCGCTGTAAGCGGCAGGCGATACTCTAATACCTCTAAAAGTCCCGCAATATACATCGCCGCTTTTATCGGTATCGGGTTGCTTTCGCAAAAGAGCGCTTTATTTATCGCATAAAGTTCGTCATTTATCGCTTTTGCTCCTAAATAGTCGGAATTTAAAGCTTTATGTGTTAAGTCTGCTATTTTGTCCGGCAATAGATTTGCAGTAACTGATATCACTCCTTTTCCACCGTTTGACAAAATAGGATAGTTTATCGCATCTTCGCCGCTTATAAGATAAAGATTTGGTTCATTTGCAAGCAAATCTACACATCTGTCTATAGAACCTGTCGCTTCTTTGACGCCGAAAATATTGGGACAATCTTTAAACAGTCTGATAACTGTATTTGGTTGTAGATCGCAGCCTGTACGACCCGGAACATTATATAAAAGTACAGGTATATCTACGGCTGCAGCTATAGTTTTATAGTGCTGATACAGTCCTTCTTGAGTCGGTTTATTATAATATGGAGTAACCGAAAGAATAGCATCTGCTCCTTGAAATTGTGCAAATTTAGCCAAATCTACCGCTTCATGTGTTGCATTACTGCCCGCACCTGCCATAACTTTTACATTTGTACCTTTGCAAACAGATACCGCTATCTCTATACATCGTTTATGTTCCGCATGATTTAGAGTAGCGCTCTCTCCCGTTGTGCCTACAGGCACTACAGCATCTACACCGTTTTTTATCTGACGGCGGATAAGTTTTTCATACTGTACTTCATCTATTTTACCGTTTTTAAACGGCGTGATAATCGCAGTTATTGCGCCTTGTATAAACTTACTCATTAGTTTTCCTTTCTAAGAATCATCGTAGTCGATGTTTTATCTGTCAAATATTTATTTGCCGCATCTTTTAAGGTTTTAATATCAAGCGCATAAATACGCTCTTCATATTTCAAAAGCGGTTCCAAAGAACCACGCACAAGAAAACTTCCAAATAGATTTGCCACGCTGCTTGAATTTTCAAGAGCAAATATAAAATCGGCTTTCGTGTTTGTTTTTATCTTTTGTAACTCTTCTTCGCTGATATTTCCTTTTTTAATATCTTTAATTATAGCCAAAATCTCCGCCTCTGCCTGTTCGGCTTTCACGCCTTCATTGCATACGGCCATAAAAATAAAAAGATTCGGATCTTTTGTATCCATGTTGTATGCATAAATTTGATTGACGAGCCTCTTTTTATTGACCAGCGTTTCATATAGTCTGCTGCTTTTCCCTGCGCTTAAAAGCTGGCTTAATGCGCTTAAAGCAATCTGGTCATCATGATCAAAAGCCGGAATTTTATAAGCAATAGCGACCATTTCCGCCTCGCTCTCTTTTTGTATATATACTCTTCTTGCTCCGTCTTGCGCAGGCTCTACCTGATATTTTTTAACCGGAGCGGATTTTTTTTTGATGTTTCCGAAATATTTTTTCGCTTCGTCAAATACTTTTTTCGGTTCTATATCGCCTGCTACTACTATTATCGCATTTGAAGGTTGATAATATGCGCTGTGAAATGCTCTAATATCTTCTATCGTCCAATTTTCTATATCATTTGTAAAACCTATCGGCGTCCAGTGATAAGAGTGATAAATAAATGCGCTGTTAAAAAGCCTGAAATACAAATATCCCATAGGCGAATTATCTGTACGCCATTTGCGCTCCTCCATAACAACATTTCGTTCAGGCTGAAACTCTTCATCTTTTAACGCAAGATTTGTCATAAGTTCACTGAATAATTCCAGTGATTTGAAGAGATTTTTACTACTGCTTTTTATAAAGTAGTGCGTAGCGTCAAAACCTGTATTGGCATTTGTTACGCCGCCAAAACTTTTAACTATTTCATCAAATTCGCCTGCTTTGAGGTTTTTTGTAGATTTGAAATTTAAATGCTCCAGCATATGGGCTATTCCGCTTTTACCCATTATCTCGTCGCCGCTGCCGACTTTGTAAAAAATATCCGTGGTTATAACATCGCTTCCTCTATTCATCGGTATAACAAAAACTTGAAGTCCGTTTGAAAGCGTTTGATTTTCATATTGCGGTAAAGAATCAGCCATTAAAACTCCTAAAAATATAGATATTATTAAATACAAGCGCTTCAATTTCTTGCCGCTCCTATTAGATTTTTGATACTGTGAAAACCGTCTTTGTCCATGAGATTCAAAATTCCCTTGTTTATATTGCCTGCAATTTTAGGACCCTCATATATAAAACTTGTGTATATTTGCACAAGGCTTGCGCCTGCTTTAAGTCTTTTGTATGCCTCTTTTGCGCTGCTGATACCGCCTGCGCTGATTAAAACGGTGGCTCCAAAAAACTCTTTTGCTATGAGACTAAAAAATTTAAAACTTTTTTCTCTTAACGCTTCTCCGCTGATACCGCCAATATTTTTGGCATTCGGGATCAATGAGTAGTCTGTAGTAGTGTTTGTCGCTATAATGCCTTTTGCACCGCTTTCAATTGCAGCAGAGCACAAAGCTATAGCGTTTTTCGGCGTCATGTCGGGCGCAATTTTCAATAAAAGCGGTTTAGTTGTCAAAGGAACGCATGCGGCAAAAAGCTCTTTTACAAATGCTTTATTTTGCAAATCTCTTAAATTCGGCGTATTCGGCGAAGAGATATTTATAACTATATAGTCGCAGTAGTGTGAGAAAATTTTTGTAAGCTCTACATAATCGTTGATCGCATTTTCCTGCGGAGTCGTCTTATTTTTGCCGATATTTGCGCCAAGCGGTATGACAAACGGATACAGCGCATTTGCTCTTTTGGCAACCTTAATACTGCCGTCATTATTAAAACCCATAGCATTTTGAAGCGATTTTTCAGCCACATGACGAAATAAACGCGGTTTGTCGTTGCCGTTTTGAGGTTTTGGCGTAATAGTGCCGTATTCTACATGTCCAAATCCAAGTGCGCTTAAAGCTTTTACCATTGTGGCATTTTTATCAAAACCTGCCGCAATACCCACGGGATTTGGAAACTTGACGCCAAAAAGCTCCTGTTCAAGTCTTGCATCCAAAGTAACGCATCTTGTTGCTACAGGATTTAACGCTAATGGTATAAAACCTCCGAGCCTCATGGCCAATTCAGCTAATGAATGCGCTTGTTCGGGATCTAATTTAAATAATATATTTTTTAAACTTTGATAGTCAAACATCTGTTTTTTGTCCTAAACTGTTTTTTGGATTATAACCAAGTAAAAATAAAAAATAGTACACACAAGGACATTTTAAAGCTTTATTCTAAAACTTTCTCCCATTTTGTACCATCAACGCTGTCCATCAGAGCAATTCCCATTTTGGTAAGCTCTGCTCTTATAGCGTCTGCTTTGGCAAAATTTCTCTCCTTTTTCGCACCAAATCGTTCGTTTATCAACTTTTCTATTTTTGCTTTCTCTTCTTCGCTTACGCCAAGCTGAAAATATGTCAAAGCCTCTTTTTTGCCTATACCAAGAAGTGAATTTATAAGCTTTATATTTGCCCCAATCTGCGCTTTTTCGGCACTGTCTTTGGGATTTTTGTCCAAAATATCATTTGCGTTTGTTATCATGAAGTCTATCGCACTTAAAGCTTTTGAGATATTAAGGTCGTCCGCTAAAGCCTGCATTATCTCGTTCTCAAACTCTTTTTGGGCATTTGGTGCGCTCTGTATGCCTTCAACTCTTTTTTTGAGACGGTATATCTTGTCAAGCCGCTTTTTACTCTGTAAAAGGTCTGTTTCGTTGAAGTTGATATTTGCTCTATAGTGAGTAGAAAGCAGATAAAAACGCACTATCTCGCCGTCGTAAACTCTCAAAATATCTTTCAAAAAAAAGCTGTTTCCAAGAGATTTGCTCATCTTTTCGCCGTTTATGGTTACAAAACCGTTGTGCATCCAATACTTGGCGATCTCCTGTGAACTCTCATTTCTCGTCTGTGCCGCTTCGTTTTCATGATGCGGAAAGAGTAAATCCGCCCCGCCCGCATGTATATCTATCTGAAAATCACCGTTTTTATGCGCCAAATGCTCTTTTATCATGGCAGAACACTCTATATGCCAGCCGGGACGCCCCTCGCCAAACGGTGCGGGATATGATATTTCGTCCTTTTCGGCAAATTTCCATAAAGCGAAATCTTTGATGTTTTTCTTCTCTTCATCTTCTTCTACTCTTGAGCGCATATCGTCTTCATCTACATGTCTATGCGAAAGGCAGAGATATTTGTCGTCTTTTGAAGTATCAAAATAAACGCCGCTTGAAGTTATATAAGCAAACTCTTTATTTAAAAGATTTTGTGTAAAATTTATGATAGTTTTTAAACTTTGGGTCGCTTTTGGCTCTATATCGGCGTCTTTTACTTCGATAGCTCTCATGTCGTCTTTGTAGCGTTTAGTATAAAAAGAGGTTATCTCTTCCAAACTCTTACCGCTTTCATTCATTTTTTTTATGATTTTATCGTCAATATCCGTGAAATTTTTTACAAAAGTTACTTTATAATTTAGATGCGTTAATACGCTGCGTAGCAAGTCAAACGCCAATGCGCTTCTTGCATGTCCCAGATGGGCGTCGTCGTAAACCGTAGGACCGCAGACATATATAGATACCTCTCCTTCGCGGATGGGGGTAAACTTGACTTTTGTTTTTTTTGCCGAATCATAAATATACATTGTAAATTTCCATTAAAAAAATAAGCGCAGCCGCTTCAATAATCAGCGTAAGCATAAGTAAGGCTAATTTTGAGGGTTGAATTATATCAAAAAATCTCTTTATTCCAAATGCTCTTATCGTTAAGATAAACAAAAACAGTCCTCCCAGCGAGTTTGCAAGCGCCAATCCTATCACGCCGAAAGGATACACAAGTATAAATGAGAATATTATGCCGCCGCCTAAAGCAGTTGCGGAAATCACCGCCGCCTCTTTTTGTCTTTGCTGTGCGAAAAGCCAAAGCGAAAATATGCGCGATAAGCCAAACGGGATAAGTCCCAAAAGATACATGGATAAAACCTGCGCGCAGATTAAGGTATCTTGCTGGTTAAATGAACCGCGCTCAAAGAGGATTTTTATGATCGGAGATGATAGCAAAATCCCGCCAAGCGCAGAAGCGGACAGTAAAAATGCCAGCATCCAAAACCCTTTTTGTAAAAGTTTTACCGCTTCGCTCTCGTCATTTTTCTTGATAAGTTTGGTAATGCGCGGGAAAATGCCGATAGATAAGGCTATAGCAAACAGCGCTAATGGAAGTTGAAATACTCTGTTCGCATAATACAGATAGCTGATACTGCCTGTCGCTAAAAAACTGGCAAGCCATGTATCTATAAAAGCCGATAATTGAACGGTGCTTCCGCCAAGTACGGAGTGAAAAAAGTTTTTGTAAAAAGTCTTACGCTCCAAATCATTTTGCTTGTGCGTTTTTCTATATTTTACCGCTCCGAACATGAGAGGGAAAAAGCCCATTTTTTTCATAGCATACAGATGAACCAAAACCTGCAAAATACCTCCGATTACAACGCCGAAACTCAAATAATAAACCGTATTTTGAGGAGATGAAGGATCGCTTAAAAGCAGAGCCGTTATCATGGATATATTTAAAAGCACGGTAGAAAACGCAGTGGTAGCAAAATGAGAGCGATACTGTAAAAGCGAAGCTATGAAAGTTACCACATATATGAGCGCTAAATAAAAAAAGTTGATACTGACCAAAGGTGCGGTTTGTAAAATCTGCTCATCGCTGAAACCGTAAGCGAATATTTTTGTTATAAACGGACTGAATATTACGACAAGAGTTGTCAAAAAAGCTATAAAAAGGGCAAATCTTACAAATACATGCAGAGCAAAAATCCCTTTTGTGCGGGATTTTGTAAATGCAGGCAAAAATGCTTGCGTAAATGCACCCTCGGCGAATATTCTGCGAAATAGATTCGGCAGTTTGAAAGCTACAAAAAACATATCGCTGTAAATATTTGCGCCGAGCACACTTGCGGTTAAGAGGTCGCGTATAAAGCCGAATATGCGCGATACCAGAATACCCGCACTGTTAGTAAAAAAATTTTTTATAATCATGCTGCAATTTTACAATAAAAATCTGAAATACAATCCGTTTGACATATCAAAAGTAATTTAAATCGGACATATTTAAGTGCAGTTAATAAATAATATTGTAACATAACAATTTCTTACGATAAAAAATTAATGAGGTGGGTTATGAAGTTTTTTAATATTATAAATTTCAACAAAAAAAGCAGTGCTGCCAAAAACGATAATAAAATATCTCTTGAAAAATCTATCATAACGGAACATATAAAGAGCGGGACAAATATAAAAACACTTCATGTAGAGGTTAAAAAATCAACACATAAAACATCATACATAAATGCGGAATTTGCCGATATTAATACGCATAAAGGCGTTATTGAAGGCGGAGATATACATATAAAACAGCTAAAAGGCGGTAAAGTAATTGCAAATACTATCAGCGTTGATTTTATGGAAGATGGCACGATAGAAGCAAACTATATACATATTAAGCGGCTTGGTTCAAGAAATTTGCTTACGGCGACAGATATCATAGAGATAGACGGCGTAGAGGGCATAAAAAACAGTATTACGATAAAACCGATTTTTGACATGGAAAAATTCAGCGTCCTGTCGGCTCTTTATGAAAAAATCATATTTTACAAAAAAGAGTTTGCAAGTACGGTGAAAATATTGGAAAAGAAACGATTAGAGGTAGAAAATCAACTGTTAGACGCTCAATTATGCCGCGCTAAAATAAAACTTTTAAAAGAGAACGGCACTATGCCAGATACTGAATTGATGGTAAAAGTAAGAGAATTTGATATTTTAAGCAGGGATTATCAGAAATTGATAAATATGTCTGAAAGTCTAAAAAGTCATACCGATATTGCCATAGAAGAGTTTAAAGCGCATATGGGTTGGAGCGAATTTTCACGACATGAGAGGGTTATCTGCAATTGCGCATGGAGAGAAAACAGTAAAATTGTATTCGCTCTCCCTAAATACAATCTTTCGTACAATCCCGCAAAAGGCGAAAATGCTCATGAGATATATTTATGGTATAATTCCGAACTTTTGCTTGACGCAAAAGGCGAATTTGAGATAAAAATCAACAAAAAGAGTTAGTATGATAGCAGCCATTGAAGGGCGCATAATAAAAAAAGAACCCGCATTTATATATCTTAAAACGATTAGCGGAATAACATATAAAGTGGCTGTATCTCTGTATTGCAGCGCAGCTATAAAGCAGGAGATGATAGAGTTAAATATCACTCAAATTATAAGAGAAGATGCAAATCTGCTGTTTGGTTTTTTAGACCGCGACGAACAGAGAATGTTTGAACAGCTTATAAAATTAAACGGCATAGGAACAGCCACTGCGCTTGCCGTATGCTCTACGCTTACGCCCGAAGAGTTTTCAAAAGCTCTTGCGACTTCAGATGCCAATGCTTTTATAAAAGTGCCAGGAATCGGACTTAAAAGCGCGAAGAGAATTTTGGTAGAACTTGGTGAATTTGTATTGGAAAATATATTTAACGCTTCAAGTCAAAGTCAAACAGATGCGAGATTGGCCTTAGAAGCTTTAGGTTTTAAAAGCGACAAAATAAAAGCAGTTTTGTTTACATGTAAAGGCGGCAGTGCTCAAGAGATTATCAAAGAGGCTCTTGCCAAACTTCAATAACATTTAATAAGGAATATGATGAGATTAGCTATTGTTTTCGGCGGAGAAAGTTTTGAACATGAGATAAGCATAGTGAGCGCAATTGCGTTGAAAAAGGTGATATTTTGTGAACTTATCTATATTTTTTGCGATAAAAACCGCAATTTTTATCTGATACCAACGCCAGAGATAAATTCAAAACGGTTTAGCAGCGGCAAATATCTAAACGATACAAAACTTACTCTAAAACAGGGCGGTTTTTATTTTAAAAAATTGTTTAAAGAGAGCAGGGTGGAGTTTGACGCCGCTATAAATATCATACATGGAGCTGATGGAGAAGACGGCAAAATTGCTGCGCTTTTTGATTTTTTCGGCATTTCTTATATAGGTCCTAATATTGAAGCAAGCGCAATCAGTTACAATAAATTTTTTACAAAACTCTATGCAAAAGCTATAGGCGTAAAAACGGTTGATTATGAGATTGTAAGTAAAGATAATAGAAATATCTCTCTGCCGTTGCCCGTTATCGTAAAACCGTTAAGACTCGGAAGTTCTATAGGCGTAAGCGTAGTGCGGGAACCCAAAGAGATTGAATATGCGCTTGATACGGCTTTTGAATTTGATGATGAAGCGATAGTGGAGCCTTTTATTGAAAATGTAGCAGAATATAACATAGCAGGCTGCAAAATAGGAGACAGTATCCGCTACTCTATTATAGAAGAGCCCGAAAAAGAGCTGATTTTGGATTTTGAAAAGAAATATCTTGACTTTTCAAGAACGGCGAAAGTTTATGAAGCCAGACTTACGGAGATAAGACATGAGGAGATAAGAAAAAATTTCAAATTGATTTATGAGCCGCTTTTTGAAGGAGCGATCATAAGATGCGACTTTTTTCTCATAAAGAACAAAATTTACTTAAATGAGATTAACCCAAATCCCGGTTCTTTGGCAAATTATCTTTTTGAAGAGTTCAATTCGCTTGTGCAGGATTTGGCTCCCTCTTTGCCTAAACGCAAAAAAATTACCGTTGAGTATAAATATATCAACTCTATCCAATCGGCCAAAGGTAAAGCGTAATTTTAATAAAAGCGTGTAAAATATTCCGTTTACATAATATCTTTTAAAAAAGGTTTTTTTATGGCTGCTTTTTACGACAAAGAGGAGATATTTACCGCAACCGATATAGTGAGAGATTTCAGCTCTATATTAAAGAAAATCAACTCTCATGAGATAGAACGCGCTGTTATTGTCAAAAATAACCGTTTTAGAGCTGTAATTGTTGATTTTGAAGAGTATGAAAAATTAAAAAACGCACTTGATGTTTTGCAAAAAATCTACATGAAAAACAGGAATAGAACTTAAAATGGCTATAACAACAGTCAGCTTTGAAAATACACAGTTTGTTATCTCATATCTGTTGTCAAATCAGGACAAAAAAGAGTCTATACTTTTTCTGCATGGATGGGGCGCAAATAAGGAGATAATGAGTAAAGTTTTCAGCAGTTTTTTCAAGGATTATTGTCATATTTATGTAGATTTTTCCGGTTTTGGAAACTCATCTTTGCCGAAAGCTGTGAACTCTTATGAGATAAAAGGCGTTATGGAGGAGTTTTTACGCTCTATCAAAAAAAATCCGCAGATGATAATAGGACATAGTTTCGGCGGCAAAATAGCTTTGCTTTTAAATCCCAAAACAGTCGTTTTACTTGGCAGCGCAGGTATAGTTTTGCCGAAAAGGTTTTCCGTGCGTTTTAAGATAAAGCTTTTTAAGATATTTAAATTTTTAGGTTTGGGTAAATTTTACACACTTTTTGCCTCAAAAGATGTTAAAGGTATGGATAGTGTTATGTATGAGATGTTTAAAAAGGTTGTAAATGAGGACATGAGCGAAGCTTTTAAAAATTATAAGGGCAGGGCGTTTATTTTTTGGGGAAAAGATGATGATACTATGCCGCCCGCCGCCGCTTTAATGATAAAAGATTTTATTGAGGATTCAACTCTTTACATGGTTAATGGAGACCATTTTTTCTTTTTGGATAAAGGTCATTTTATAGAAGAACAGATTTTAAAGGAGGGAAGATGACTATTTTAACTTTACAACCGATAATGCATATACTTTTTATCATATTAATGCAACTACTGTATGCAGCGTTTGTTTTTGCACTGGGATATTATATTTTAAGCGCAATGCAGTGGTATTCATATAAACCATGGCGCGCGGTTTTTCATTATAATAAGCCTTTATGGCATCTGTTTTTCTTTATACTGCCGCTTGCGTTATATTTTTTGATTATCTTTTATGATAAAATCAGCGTTTACTATCTTTTTATCGCTTATCCGGTTGCCGTATTTTTATGGCGTGGAAAACTTGACAAACCGCTGCAATTTACTAAAAGAGTCAAGCGTTTTTTTCTATTTTTATTTATAGCCGTACTGTTTGCGGATATACTTTTTTTTATTGCCAATCAAGAGCTGCATAATAGCGTTGCGCCGAAATCCCCCTCCGTTATTACTCCGCTTTTTTTAGCTCTTATTGTTAGTTTTATATATGAAAAGATACTTTTTTTCGGTTATAAGCAGGAAGCGAAAAGAAAACTTAAATCAATGAAAAATTTACATATTATAGCTATTACGGCAAGTTACGGCAAGACAAGCATTAAAAACTTTTTGTATCATATTTTGTCGCCGAAATTTAATTGTTATAAAACGCCGCGCAGTGTAAATACAATAATCGGGCTTGTGCAGGATATAAATACGACACTGCCGCTAAACAGCGATATTTATATTGCTGAAGCAGGCGCAAGAGAACGCGGGGATATAGAGGAGATAGCTGAATTTTTGGAACCTGATATTGTGATAATCGGTCAAATTGGCACACAGCATATAGAGTATTTTAAAAGTTTAGAGACTATACGAAATACGAAAATGGAGCTTATTTCTTCGCCAAAACTTACACAAGCTTTTGTACATGAGAGCCTAAATGTCAATCCGAATGAAGATGAGCGCATAAAAATATTCGGCAAAGAGATAAAAGTGATAGAAGCTACTTTGGACGGTACAAAATTTTCTATGAAGATAGGCAGAAAAAGAGTAGAGTTTGAGACTAAACTTTTAGGTAGTTTTAATGCTGTCAATCTTGCTGCGTGCATACATACGGCCATTTATTTAGGACTTAATGTTGAAGAGATACAAAAAGCCGTCAAATCTATAAACAGCGTAGAGCATCGTTTGCAAAGAATGGCGGATACAGGCGGTAAAATAATACTTGACGATAGTTTTAACGGCAATTTTGAAGGTATGCGAAGCTCTTATGAATTAGTCAAAACATACAGTGGCAGAAAAGTTTTAATAACGCCCGGTATTGTGGAGAGTACGAAAGAGGAGAATATAAAACTTGCCAAAATTATAGATGGGGTTTTTGATCTTGTCATTATAACGGGAAGCGTAAATGCCGAGATACTTAACCATGCCATTTCTCGCGCTCATAAGATAGTGTTGGGAGATAAGTCGCAACTGACGACTATATTGGCACAGAATACAAAAGTCGGCGATTTGATACTGTTTTCTAACGATACTCCGGATTACATGTAATAAACGGATTTTATAAAGCGGTAGCTTGTATGCCGCTTTAATTATTTAGACAACCGCTATTTTGCGGTATTTTTTGACCCTGTATAATGCGCTGTGTCAATTTTGCAATTTCAAGCTCTTCATTTGTCGGAATAACAAGCGCTTTTACCACACTCTTTTTGCTCTCTATATGCGTGCTGTTTGTGCTATTTCTCTTTTTATCCAGTATTATGCCCAAATGCGATAAACCTTCGCATGACTGATAGCGTACGTCCGCAGAGTTTTCGCCGATACCGCCTGTGAAAATTATCGCATCTACGCGTCCCAATACGGCGTAATATGAACCGATATATTTTTTTATGTGGTAACAAAACATATCAAATGCAAGTTTGGCTCTCTCGTCGCCGTCTTTCATCTTCTCTTGCACTTCGCGCAAATCATTTGTGCCGCAGATACCTTTTAAACCACTTTGTTTATTTAAAATAGTATCAATTTCATGTAATTTTAAATTTTCTACTCTTTTTAAATAAAATATGATAGCAGGGTCCAAATCGCCGCTTCTTGTACCCATGATGAGTCCTTCCAGCGGAGAAAGCCCCATGCTCGTATCAATACATTTACCGTTTTTGATAGCCGCTACACTAGCGCCTCCGCCAAGATGAAGCGTTATAAGATTGCATTTACTTAACGGTTTTTTGAGTATTTTTGCCGCCTCTTCGGCGATATATTTATGTGAAGTGCCATGAAAGCCGTAACGTCTGATATGAAGTTTTTGACATAAATCATATGGAAGAGCGTATGTATAAGCATGTGGAGGCATTGTTTGATGAAATGCCGTATCAAATACCGCTACTTGAGGAATATTCGGCGCTTCAATTTCGGCAGCTTTAATACCCGCTATATTGGCAGGATTGTGAATGGGCGCAAGAGAGATGTTTTTGTTGATTTCTTGCATGATATCGTCATTGATTAATTGAGCTTCGTTAAACTCGCCGCCATGCACAACTCTATGACCTATGCCGTCTAATTTATCAAGGCTTTCGATGATTTTGTCGTCAATCAAAAATGATGAGATTATCTCTATGCCGTGTTCATGATTGGGTATTATAAGTTTTTGTACCATCGGCTCTTTGCGATGCAATGAGTTTAGTTTAATTTTACCTAATGGCTCGCCTATCTGCTCGATCAAACCTGAAGCCAACACTTTGCGCTCTTTCATGGAGAAGAGTTGAAATTTTATGGAAGAGCTGCCTGAATTTAATACAAGTATTTTCATTTATTGTTCCGTTTTAATTTGATTTGCCTGAATGGCAGTGATAACTATCGTGTTTACTATATCGGCTACAAGACAGCCGCGACTTAAATCATTAACCGGTTTTTTGAGCCCCTGAAGTACCGGACCTATCGCCAAAGCATTTGAAGAACGCTGAACCGCTTTGTAAGTATTGTTACCCGTATTTAAATCGGGAAATATAAATACTGTAGCCTGACCCGCTACTTTACTGTCGGGCAATTTTGTTTTGGCTACGGTCGGGTCTATCGCAGCATCGTACTGGATAGGACCTTCTACTAATAAATCCGGGCGGATTTCTTTGGCAAGTTTTGTGGCAAGCCTTACTTTTTCCACCTCTTCACCGCTGCCGGAATTACCCGTAGAGTACGATAACATAGCGACTTTTGGTGCTATGCCGAAACTCTTTGCCGTGTCGGCTGAAGATATGGCGATTTGTGCAAGCTCTTCCGCACTCGGGTCTTTATTTACCGCACAATCGCCGTAAACAAGCACTTTTGTGTCAAGACACATAAAAAATATGCTGGAAATAATAGAAATATCAGGCTTTGTTTTTATAATCTGCAAAGCAGGGCGTACAGTATCGCTGGTCGTGTGTATTGCGCCCGATACCATACCGTCAGCATCTCCTTTATAAACCATCATTGTGCCAAAATAACTGTAGTCTTGCACTATTTCGCGCGCCTGTTCTATTGTTATGCCTTTTGATTTGCGCAGTTCGTAGAAGTCATTTATGTACTGCTCCATAAACTGTGATTTTTCAGGTTCAATAATAACAGCTTTTTTAATATCTATACCAAGACTTGAAGCTTTTCTTTTGATATCCTCGGGTTTGCCTAACAATATAATATCGGCAACATTTCGTCTTAAAACTATTTCACTTGAGCGTAAAATTCTATCATCGCTGCTTTCAGGCAGTACAATTTTTTGTCTGTTTTTTCTTGCTAATTCAAAGAGGGTATATTCAAACATATTAGGCGTCATGGATGCGGTTACATCAGCCGTATCTATATTTTTTTCTATATCCTCAATATCTACATATTTACTGAAAAGTCCAGATATTAGTGCGATTTTGCGCTCATTTGCAGGTTTAATCTGAGGCGAAATATCTTTTACTTTGGATATAGTAGAGATAGTATCTCCTTCTATACTTAAAATAGGAATAGGTATTTTAGAAAAACCCTCTATCAGTTTTAAAAAAGAGCTTTTTGGAAGCGTATTACCGCACAGGAGAATGCCTGCTATCATGGGATAACTGTTTGAACTGTTTGCCATAATTGCCGCTAAAATAATATCTGATCTGTCGCCTCCCGTGATAATAAGATCGCCCTCTTTAATGAATGTGAGCATAGTATCTATAGTAGTTGAAACAACTCTTATCTGTTTTACCACGCGGCGTAAATCCTCTTTCTTACCGAAAATAAACTCACATGAAAGCTGGTTTTTAATATCTTCAATGGTAGGGCTGTTTAACTCATCTATTTCGGGCAGCATGTATATCGGTAGATTTGCAGGGAACAGCTCATGTCTTTTTTGTTTTAATTCATTTAGCGTATTGCTCTCAAGACGATTGATAAAAGTATTAAAATGCGTACAGTCTGAATTTTTGATAATATTTGCCTCTATATTTACAGCATCAGCTATTTCGCTGATAGTGCGCTCTTTTCCGCTTATAATATTGACTATCGGCGTGTTAAGATGTCTTGCAAACTCAAGATTGATATCAAAATCAAAAGTGGACGGTAAAAGAGAGCGTTCAATACCTTCGCATATAATAAAATCATATTTTTTTTCAAGTTCTTTGAATTTAATTATAAGATTTTGTGTTAATTCATTCAGTTTGCCTTTGGCTGCCGCAGATTTAACTTCGTCAAGGCTGAAGCCCAAAGCTTGATCATATGCCATATCAAGTTTATAATATTTAAGCATAAATGAAGTGATACTATCATCATTTTTTGAAAGAGTTATTGGTCTGAAAAATGCAATATTTTTAACTTTACGCATTAATATATTCATAAAACCCATACCGATAAAAAGGGTTCCCGATAGAGGTTCCAATGATGTTATATAAAGACTTTTAATTTTCATCGGATATTTTCCTTTACAATTATTTAAAAAGTTTTCGCGTCAAATTATATGTAAAAGGTATTATATGAAAAACATACTTTATTTTAAGAGATAAAGTATGTTTTTAAAAATTGGAATATCTGAAGTGTAACTATTTGTAATAAAACAGATAAGCTCTACAGGGTGAAAATTTTATTTTAACCTTTGACGGCCGAACTCATCTCCCACATAGGCATAAATATACCAAGCGCCATAAGTAAAACCATACATGCTAAAAATGCCAATAAAATAGGTTCTATATAACTTGAAAGGTTGTCTATAATTTCATCAAATTTGCTTTTAAAATAGTCTGTAACTTTTGAAAGCATCATGTCAAGCGTACCGCTTTGTTCGCCTGCTTGAATCATCTGTATAAGCATATTTTCAAAAAGTCCGGTTTCTCTAAAAGAATCGGTTAATGATATACCTCTTTGGACAGACACTTTAACTAACGATAATTTTTCCTGAAGCGTAGTATTTGTAACGGTTAAGATTGATGTATCCAACGCTTCAACTACAGGAATACCGGCACGAATAAGCTCTGAAAGGATAAGCGTAAATCTGTTCATGTTTGAATAGAATATAATTTTTCCTATCAGGTAAACTTTTAGCACATATCTATCGCACTGCGCATGAAATATAGGATTATTTTTATATGAGCGTGTAATTAAAAAAAATGCGACAATACATACGCCTAAAATATAAAGGCCGTAATTATTGATTGCATACTCTATATTAAGCAATATTTTTGTTGGCAGAGGAAGCTTGTCGCCCGCGCCCAATTGTTCAAATATATCTCTGAATTTTGGTACAACATAAACCATCAAAATAACAAATGCAGCAACCATCGCCGTAATAATCATTATCGGATATCTGATAGCCTTTTTAAATTTCTTTTTATTTTCATTAATTTCTTCAAGAATATCCGATAGTTTTTTCAGCGATTCTGCCATGTTACCTGTATTTTCGCCAAGTTCTATCATGGCAATGCTGACATCTCCCAACTCTTCTTTAAAAGCCGAAGCCGAAGCGGTCATACTAAGACCGGCATTTAAATCTTCGTCCATTTTGGCAAATATAGATCTTAATTTCTCGTCAGCAGCTGCTTTCCCTACCTCTTTAACGCTGTCATGTATAGGAATACCTGCATTTGCCATAACTGCCAATTGTCTGAATGAAGCGACAAGAAATTCCGTTTTAACACTTTTTTTAAATATAGCATCCATCACATTGTTTTTTAACTTCTCTATTGTTTCATTTAGAGGAGCAGTTGTTTCCGTAACTCTTACGATTGCGCTGTCAGGATTTCTGGCTTTAAAAATCCTTATCGTGTCCGCTCTATTAACAGCTTGCAGAAGCGTCTTTGCCTGTTTGCCTTTGTTTGAATAAACAACTTCAAAATATTTTAAACTCATGATTTTGCCACCCTTAATACTTCATCTACTGATGTTATGCCTTTTGCCGCACGGATAATACCGTCTTTAAACAGGTCTATAAATCCTTCGGCATAAGCTTGCCTCTTGATTTCGTCTTTTGTTGTGCCTTGCGCAATCATACTTGCAATTTTTTCGCTGATAGGTAGAAATTCGGAAATCATTTCTCTTCCGAGATAACCTGTCTGCGAACATTTTTCACATCCTACAGCTTTATAGAATGCATAATTTTCAGGAATAAAAGGTTTTATCTTGTCGAGCATCGTTTTTGGTATATTGATTTTTGTTTTACAATTAGGGCAAAGTTTTCTTATAAGTCTTTGCGCTTCTATAGCGATTAAAGCGCCGCTTATAAGATATGGCTCTATACCCATGTCTATAGCTCTTGTTACTGCGCTTACGGCATCGTTTGTATGAAGCGTTGAAAATACCAAATGTCCCGTAAGCGCTGCTTGTACAGCGATTCTGAGCGTTTCTTGGTCTCTAATCTCGCCTATCATTATAATATCAGGATCTTGTCTTAAAATTGAACGCAAAGCCGAAGCGAATGTAAGATTTGCTTTTTCGTTTACATGTACCTGCTGTACGAGATTTAATTGATATTCTACGGGGTCTTCAACAGTGATAATTTTTGTTTCAACGCTTTTGATAGCATTAAGCGCAGCATAGAGTGTTGTACTTTTACCGCTTCCTGTAGGTCCTGTAACCAATATAATACCATAAGGCACTCTCATGGCGCGCGAAAATTTTTCATAGTTTGCAGGGTACATGCCAAGATTTTCAAGCTTAATCATAATTTTTGATTTGTCCAAAATTCTTAAAACTATAGATTCGCCAAAAAGTGTAGGCAGAGCAGAGATACGAAAATCATACTCTTTGCCCAATATCTTGGCTGAAAATCTGCCGTCTTGCGGTTTTCTTTTTTCTGCTATGTCCATGTTGGATAAAAGTTTAATTCTTGAAGATAGAGGCGGATATATATCTCTTTCAAATAGAAATGTTTCGGCAAGCATGCCGTCTATTCTGCTTCTAACCAGACAGTTTTTTTCTGTAGGTTCTATGTGAATGTCGCTTGCGCGTGAAAGAATAGAGGTTTTTAGGATCGCTTCTATAAGCTTTAAAATACCAGACGATTCTTGCGGATTATCTGCCGCACTTGTTGTTATTTCGCGTCTTATTTCATTAATGATACCATTTATACTTTCACTGAGTTCTATTTTATTAAAATATTTTTCAATCAAAGAGGGATCTGATATAACAGCTTTAACCATTTTTCTATTAAACAGTCTTTGAAGTCCGTCAATAGTTGCCATATTTGAAGGATCTTTTACTGCTATATATACATTTATATCATCTTCTTTTACAGGCAGGGCGTCATATTTTTTTAGCTGTACAAGTGAAACTTTTTTTGAGAGTTTATAGTCAATATCTATAGCATCCAAATCAATATATTCAAGTCCTGACTCTTTAGCAAGAAAACTTAAAAATACTTCGGGTTGTATGCCAAATTCTGTGGTGATACTATCTAATGTGATTGTTCCGCTTTTATAAAAGCCTAACAGCAAAATAAGAAGATCATCTTTTGAAAAATAACCGCTATTGATTAAAACCGAACCAAGCGAAGAATCATCTGCTGAAGCTTCAGCTGTGATATTTTCGGCTGTTTTTTCGTCAATAATTCTATTGCCGACAAGATAGTTAATAATAGCGGTTGTTGCGCTTGTCTCTTCCATATATAAACTCCTTAATTATACTATACGGTTAAAAATCTATTTGTATTCGCCGCTTTTAATATTTTTAAGCAAATTAGATGCGCTTGTCGCATCTTTGGCGTAATCCGTATATATTTCCAAAGCCCGTATAGCATCCTCCCTTTTACCAAGTTTAACTTGATTTCTTGCAAACATAATCCAACTAAGTTCATTTTGTGAATCTAATTCATTAGCTCTTAATGCCCATTCTAACGATTTTTTATAATTTTTTCTATCAAAATACTCTTCTGAAATCATTGTAGCAAATACGATATTATTTGAAGCTTCAAATTTTTTAATTAACTCTTCAATGTCTTGTATATCGTTTGTCTCTATAAAAATCTTATTTTCAATAGGAGGAGCGATAATCTCCTGTATTACGGGAGGCTGCTCGGTTTTGATAGATGGCGGGTTGCTGTTTGGGTTAATTTCTGCTTTTGGAATATTACTCTTGTCTATAGCTATTGGTGTGACCGTTTTTGTGGTATTGACAGATTGAGCGGATATATTAGTAATTTCTGCAGTTTTGTTGTCAGATGATGTCCCATTTTGCAACTCCATGTCAATAATCGTTATATTATTGACAGTTTCAGTAGAGGTTTGCTCAAGATTGGAAGTATTATAGTGCGTCTTAACTCCATCTGTTTCATTATTGATTTTTGCTCTCTCTTTCAATACAAGAAGCAGAAGTATAAGCGATGCGATAAAAATAAGCATAAGAAAAACAGCAACAAGTTTTCTGAATAAAATTCTGTTCTTATACTCTTTCCATCGTTCCTCAATTGTTATTATCTCTTCGGTTTTAAGCATTTATCAACCCTGTCGCAATTCCTGCCATTTCAATCAGTTTTTTTCTATTATTTTTATCAGATATTATTGACGGCTTGTTTGATTCATAATATTCGTATATTTCAAACAGTCTAAATAGAAGCTTATTTACTGTTCTAAGATTACCTTTTGTCA
The DNA here is from genome assembly GCA_031270285.1 of Campylobacteraceae bacterium. GTDB lineage: Bacteria > Campylobacterota > Campylobacteria > Campylobacterales > Campylobacteraceae > JAIRKW01. The sequence goes on along the minus strand of JAISXY010000003.1, from coordinate 38,731 downwards.
ATGAAAATATAAGTGGAATATGATGTTTAACATAGGCAAGATAATCAAATTTGTTATGGTATAAAAACTTTTTTTCCAAATATGAACGAATTTCTACCATTGTAGAATCTACAAGCTCTATACTTTCCCAAATTCTTGTTTTGAAGTAATCTTTCGCTAAAACTTCCTCTTTTTCTGTTTTATGAACAGTAAATAGAAATTTAAAAAGTCTTGTATCTGCCATCAGTCTAACTTTCTCTATCAAATCTTGCGGATAGAGCTGAGCTTCATCTAAAAGAACAGTTACCGTAGTTTGTTCTGAAATTTTTGGCATCTTTGTTTTATATATAGATAAAAATTCTTCATAACCGCTAAAAGACGGAGCTTTTACGGCAAAGACTTCTTCAAACAGTGATTTTAAAAACTGCTTTTCATCAAAAAATGGTCTTGGAAAAAAAACAATAGGATATTTACCTCTAAGATCACTATATATCTTTTCTAACAAAAATGTTTTACCGCTACCGGGCTTGCCATAGAAAAGAACAAGCTTCAATGGCTTGCTGATAGCATTAGATAGTCTGTCATAAGCAATAACAGATTTGTCAAGATTTATATAATCAAAGACTTTGCCTTCAATAAAAATAGTCTTGACATCCGAAAATCTATTTAAAATATCACCCATTATTGACCAAGAGACTTATATCCTAAATCATTCAAGGATTTAACAGAGATATCTGATGTATCGTCTTCTCCTATAACTTTTGGAGTAATAATAAATACAAGTTCTTTAGTTTTTGTCTCTTCTCCCGCATATTTAAATGCATAGCCGAGTATAGGAATACTTCTAAGTACAGGAACACCTTTATTGGTGTGTGTAACAGAGTTTGTAATTAAACCGCCAAGTACAATAGTATCGCCATTTTTAACATTTACTACAGTTGAGAGTTTCTTTTCAGTCGTATCCGGAGCTATTCTTCTTGGTGCTGTCTGTTTTTGGTTATCTTCTATATATTTAAAATCGCTGATAGAAGGGTTGATTCTTAACATGATGTTATTATCGTCCGATACGGTAGGTAGCAGATTTAATAAAATTCCGATAAATACAGAATAATTGGTAATTTCTTCAGATATAACATTACCGCTACCACTTGCTGCATTACTTGTTGTCTCGGTTGTTTGATAGTTTATCGTATCACCTACGGTAATAAGCGCTTGTTGATTATTGAGCGTTAGGACTTTAGGGTTGGATACAACATCAGTTTTACCTTTTTCTTTTAAAAAGTCAAAAACGCCTTCCATTGAAAGAGTTGTGCCTGCATTGAAAGCCACAAGCCTTCCTATATTTGAAGGACCTATCTTGCCGCTATTTCCCGGAGTAACTGATGCTTCGCCAGTTCCACCAGTGCCTAAATCCCAATGGTCGCTTGCCCAGGTAGCGCCGGGATTTATACCCATTATATCGCTTGCCGCATCAACTGCAAAGCCAAGATTAAATTTAGACCAGTCAATACCCATTCTATTGTCATCATTAAGTTCAATAGAGAGAATGGTAACATCAATCAAAACTTGCTTTAAAAGTCTCTTTTTAAGCGTATCAAAATAGTCCTGCGCTCTTTTTAACTGCTCTTTAGTGGCTGTTATTGTTACAAGACCGGCTTTGGGATTAATAATAGGCGGCTTTGCAATATATATCTCTCTACCTGTGTTTATAATAGCTTGTATTTCAGCATCAATAGTTTTCCAAAAATCAAATTCCTCTTTAACTATTATAGAATTATCTGATTTATCAGGCGTTTCGGAGTTTCCCATCTCCTGAGGAGTAGCACTTACAGAGGCACTCATGGTAGCAGTTCCCTGTCTGATAGAGGTTATATAATCAACCTTAAAACTCTTTGTCTCTAAAGCAGACAATTTGAGGATATTATTCTTATACTCATAATTAAGATTATTTGATGCAAGTAGAGTATCTAACGTTTCAAACAGCGATTTTTCTTTAATATTTATACCATATAAAGGCTGATTTGCTATCTCTATTGCAGGCGCATCGGCAAAAACAATGCTAAAATCACATAGTTCCGACAATTGCGACAGTACCTCGGTCAATTGCACATTTGCATTTGTCTTCATGTTCAAACTCTTGTACTCACACCCTTTTTTTGTTTGCAGAGTTTTATTTTGAGCTGCTGCAAAAGAGTATTGAGGCAATAACGCTAACAATGCCACACAAGCTGCAAAAGCAACACTTTTCTTAATTTGCTGTAATGATACTATTTTCATTTTTTTCCCTTAAGAATAATTCTAATCTTTTATTGTCATTGCCCAAAACAACACTTTTTTGTTTTATGGCAATAACTCTCAAGCCATTTATTGATGAACCTTGTTTCAACCAAGAGTTATTAACCTTGACCTTATTTTCAACTATAGCATTTAACTGAAATGTTGGTTCAGAGGTATTATTACTTGTGGGTATTGCAGCTGTTTGGATAACAGCAAAAGGATTGGATAGTTTATCTACATCCTCATCGGAAATACCAACGCGCACCTCGTTAATTTCATTAAAATACCTATCATAACCTGCTATATTCGTGCTACTATCGCCGAATAAATCAAATGTGCCAATCAATATGATGGCTATTAAAAAAGACTTTTTCAATATAGCATCCCCCATACAGCGAGTTTAACATTACTTTCAAGAATATTTGTAGCATTGCTTGCTATCGTGCTTTCATAAACATCAACAACCAATTGACTCTCTTCAAGGGCATTGATAAATTTTATAATATTATGAAAGCTACCGCGCGAGTCTATTTCTATATTTAGGACCTGCTCAATTTTGGCATTTTGCAAATCCTTACTGTCTTTAAAATCATTTTCTATCTTTAAAATATTGATATTATATTTTTTTGCCAAAAATGTTATCCTGTCCATAAATAAAGCCCAGCTTTTATCGTTAAACAGAAGATATGAAAGCTCTTTTAGTTTGTTATCTACATACTCATTTTCATCTCTTATTTCAACCAACAAACCTTCATTGTGTTTAATGTCAATTCGAAGTGATTCTATGTCGGATGTATTTTTAAGTATAGATGTTTTTTCTTCATTAAGTTGGGTTACTACGATTCTTAAACTATTAGTAGCTGTATTGTAGAAACTTTCTGCTATTGGGAATACAAAATAGTATACAGTAAAAACAATTAAACCTGCTATTATAAGATAAATCAAGTAAACTTCGCTTATCTTTTTTGACAGAAGATAGTTGTCCAATTTGTCTAAAAGTGTTTCGTCATGCATTATAGTATCTCCATATTGATATCGCTTTTATACCTGCTGGTATTAGCGTCTTTGATTATCTCTTTTGTTCTTATACTATATCGCGTTGTATTGGCTATAGCGTTTATAAGTTCTGTAAAATGTTTTTCATTAGGACCTATAAGAGATAGTACTATAGTGTTATTTTGCTGTACCATTTTTTCTATTTTGACATTATTGCTGTTTGCAAGGCTTATGAGGTCAGATACAATAGTAGCTCTCATCTCATAATCAACTCTTTTACTACGAATTTCATTTAAAAGTTGACTTCTTAAATTAAGAACAGCACGCTCATTTGACAATGCTTGAAAGGTTGTGCTATTGTCTTTTGTAAGAATATCGACTTCTCCCCTTAAAGCATCAGCTTTTGGCTTGACTTCATTATATTCTGCTGTTTTCCAACCTAATGATACTGTTTTATATACACCAACACCAAATTGAAAAGCAGGATATGCCAGTGTAATCAAAAGTGCAGCACCAATTATTCCGAGAAATTTACCTGCAGGTCTTCTCGAAAGAGGATCAGGGCGTTTAAAAATAGTGAAGTTGGAAACTGTATCGCTCTCGCCCGATTCCATATATAGCTGGGCGGCTAATACCATCATAGTGTGCATTTGATCTATATATTGCTCTCTGGAATTGATAGCGATGCTGAAATTAAAATCAAGCGCTTCTATACCCATGTAACTTTTAGCATATTCATTCATGCCAAATATAATGCCAATATCCGTTCCTATGTAAACTCTTGCAATTTGCGAAATATTGCAGTATCTTTTTGCATAAACAGAGATATCATTAACATATAAAAATATTTCGCCGAAAAGTTTCATAAACTGCTGCTGATATTTTACATCAGTCGTATTTAATCCATCTTTTCGAAGCATTGCAAAAAATGTATCTTCATCAACTCTTTCGCCGAGTAGCGAACAGAATCTCTCATTTATTTCGCGAAGCGAGTAACGTAAAGATTTGGAATATAAATAGTGTCCGTTTTGATACAGAGCTAAAAACGCATCGTTTTTTTGAAAATAGATAAAACATTCAGCGCCGCCATGCTGATCTATAATGCCTTTTCTATAAAGCGCACCGATAAGAAACGGAGCTGCGGTAATATAATCCACATAAGATACTTTTCTCTTTAGCGGTGCAAAATTTTGTATCATTGCTTCGGTATTTACCGCAAATACATCATATATGTAATTTTTTTGGTCGCTTGCCGAAGTTATAGTTTCAGTATAATTAATCTTATAGTTAATAGACGAATCTAACCCCAAATCTTCATAAGCTTTTATCTCAAGCGCATCTTTAAGATCGCTTTCAGGAATACTTCTACTGATTTCCAGTGTTCCCGACACAATATCTTTCGTCATTACATAGGAGATAAAAAAACTATCTTTTTTGAAAGATGACCTGCTTAAATCATTTTCTACCATCTCATTAGAACTAAATCTGTAAGAAGTAGCAGAATAGGGATCTATTGTAACTATAGACGAAGAAGAATTTTTGACCTTTTCTTTTCTTAACTTTGCCATTAATATCCATCCTTAAGACTATACAACGGGTATTGTATCATAAAAAATACCAATTTTATTCATAAATAACCCAATTTAGTTAATATTTTTTCATTTTTTGTCCAGTTTTTACTGCAATTGACAGATATTTTAATAAAAATTTTCTTATTAATTATTTTCTCTATCATATTTCTTGAGTAAATTCCTATCTTTTTTATGACATTTCCATTTTCTCCTATGAGTATATTTTTCTGACTCTCTTTTTCAATTATAATGGTTGCATAAATTTTATCAAGCGCATTACCCTCTTCAACTCTGTCTATAATTACATCGGAAGAGTATGGTAATTCATCGCTAACAAATTCAAAAACAGCCTCTCTTATATATTCGGCATAAATTTCACGCATGATTTGTGTGGTAATCAAATCCGGATCATAATAATATGGATGTTCGGGAATAAATTTTTCCAATTTATCTAATAAATATGTTTTTCCCTTTTGATGTTTTATAGAGACAGGTATGAGAGATCTAAAATTTGATTGATAATCTTTAAATTCCGATATTTTTTGCAAAAGCTGATCATTGTTTACTTTATCGCATTTTGTAATAAGCAACACATGAGGGATTTTTGGGTTTTTAACTAAAAAATCTTTATAACTCTGTGCAGAATCAGTCGCAGGCGACAAAAACAGTATCAAATCGGCATCGCCTATGGCTTTCAAAGTCTCGTCAAGCATAAATTTATTTAAAAGTTTTTCGCTCTCATGAATACCCGGCGTATCTACAAAAATAAATTGTGTAGAGCCATGCATAACTATAGCGTTAGTTCTTTTTCTTGTAGCGTTAGCTTTTTTTGAAACCATAGCGATTTTTTCGTCTAAAAGCCAATTTAAAAGCGAACTTTTACCTGCATTAGGCTTGCCCACCACAGCAACAAATCCAGATCGTTGTTTGTTCACAAAATATACCTTGCCGTATCTTCGTCCTCTACTATTGTATCAAGTTTCTCATGTACAAGTTTTGCGCTTACATGTAGCGTTTCATCTTTATGTAAATCCGCATCAAAACTTATATCTTCAATAACCTTTTCTATAATTGTATGAAGTCTTCTAGCGCCTATATCTTCAGTTTTTTCATTTGCAATATGCGCAATTTTTGCTATCTCTTTTATCGCGTCGTCATCAAATACAAGATCTACTTTTTCAGTTAATAACAGCGCTTTATATTGCCGTAAAAGCGAATTTTTAGGTTGAGTCAATATTTTATAAAGCGTATCTTCGTCAAGCGAACTAAGTTCTACTCTCAAAGGAAATCTACCTTGAAGCTCCGGAATAAGATCGCTCGGCTTGCTCAAATGAAATGCGCCTGCGGCGATAAATAAAATATGGTCGGTATTAATTGAACCAAGTTTGGTAGAAACGGTAGAGCCTTCAACTATCGGCAGTAAATCGCGCTGGACACCCTCTTTACTTGGATCCTGTCTGCCTTGAGACGCACTTGAAACAGCGATTTTATCTATCTCGTCTATGAAAATTATTCCCTCTTCCTGTGCTCTTTTTGCAGCTTCTCTTTTTATCGCTTCATTGTTTAATATTTTTTCAGCGGCTTCGGACTTAAGAGCCTCTTTTGCCTCTTTTACAGTCATCTCCTTTTTGATACTGTTTTGTCCTGCGCTTAAGATTTTAATGAAAGACTCTTGCACTTTTATCATCTCCGGCGGCATATCGCTTCCGCCGTCAAAATCTCCGCCTCCATGAGATGAGAGTTCAACTTCTATATTTAAATTGTCAAAATCTCCGCTTTTCAATCTCCCTTTCATCTTTTCATACCCCTGTTTATAAGCATTTTGTTTCTCTTCACTACTTCCTTTAGGGAGAGGAGGCAGTAACTTTTCCAATATAATCTTTTCTACATGTTTTTCTATCGCTTCCCTGTTTTTCTCTTTATGTTCGTTTTTGACAAGATTTAAAGCCGCAAGAGCCAAATCTCTTATCATAGACTCAACATCTCTGCCTACAAATCCGACTTCCGTGTATTTGCTTGCTTCTACTTTAACAAACGGAAGATTTAACATTCTTACAAGTCTTCTCGCTATTTCCGTTTTTCCTACGCCTGTTGAACCTATCATGAGGATATTTTTTGGCACAACATCTTCTTGCATAGATGGTTCCAATTTAAGTCTTCTGTATCTATTTCTAAGCGCTATAGCGATAGCTTTTTTCGCTTCAAACTGTCCTATAATATACTCGTCCAAATATGCTACAATCTCTCTTGGCGTTAAATTCATTATTTTTCACTATCCTCTAATATAAAAGTTTTTATTGAATGATTTGTGTAAATGCAAATATCTGCCGCTATTTCAAGACTCTCTTTGACTAAAGTTTCTTCGTCTATATTGGCATATTTATTTAAAGCGCGTGCAGCAGCGATAGCGTAATTGCCGCCGCTGCCAATAGCTGCTATCTGAGTGTCCTCCGGTTCTACGACATCTCCGGTACCGCTCAATATAAAAATATTTTTGCGGTTTAATACTATCATCATAGCCTCTAAACGCCTCAAATATTTATCTTTGCGCCACTCTTTTGAAAATTCGACCGCAGATTTTAAGAGGTCGCCTTTTTTTTGTTCCAATATCTTTTCAAACATATCAAAAAGGCTGAAAGCGTCGGCTGTACTTCCTGCAAAGCCTCCAAGAATACTGCCGTTATAGAGTTTTCTTATTTTTACCGCATTGCCTTTTAATATGGCATTGCCAAAAGTTACCTGTCCATCGCCACCTATAACCGATCTGTTTTTGCCTTTATATGCTAAAATAGTAGTTGCATGGAACATGTTACTCTCCAATAACTTCTACAGTTAAATTTGAATGAATGCCGTGTCCTAATTTTATCTGAATATCAAAAATACCTGTGTTTTTTATAGGCAGATCTATCTCTATATTTTTTTTGTCTATTTCAATTTTATGCTGTATCTCAAGCTCTTTAGCTATTTCCTCTTTAGTTACGGCGCCGAACAGGCTTCCGTTTGCACCCAAAGAACGCCTTACAACAAGTTTTATATTGTTAAGCATTTTATCTATAGTTTTAAGTTTTTCTATTTCAGCTTCTATTTCAGCCGCTTTTTTTTTCTGCTCGGATTCATATTGCCGCACCACATCGTTTGTGGCGAGTTTTGCAAGCCCTTTCCCTAAAAGAAAGTTTTTGCCGTAACCATCTTTGACCTCTTTGATTTCGCCTGTTTTGCCAAGTCCTTTTACATCTTTTAAAAGTAAAACCCTCATTATCTCCCCTTATTGCTGTTTTTTGTTTTTTCCGCTTATAATAAACCTAAGAGCGTTAAGTTTTATAAATCCAGCCGCATCTTTTTGGTTATATACTTCATCTTCTTCAAATGTGCTGAATGCGGTATCAAATAGATTATCAGTTTTTGAATCTCTACCTATAACAAACACATTTCCTTTGTAAAGTTTCAGCCTTACCGTTCCATTTACGCTCGTTTGCGTTTCGTCAAAAGCTGCTTGCAGCATCTCGCGTTCAGGGCTAAACCAAAACCCGTTATAGATTAAAGATGCGTATCGCGGCATCAATTCATCTTTTAGATGTGCCGCTTCTCTGTCAAGTGTTATACTCTCTATAGCGCGGTGCGCTTTGAGCATTATTGTACCGCCCGGAGTTTCGTAGCAGCCGCGCGATTTCATGCCTACATATCTATTTTCTACAATATCCGTTCTGCCGATACCGTTTTTTGCTCCAAATTCATTTAAAGCCGTGAGCATTTGCGATGGGGTTAAATCTTTGCCGTTTAATTTTATCGGGTCGCCGTTTTTATACTCTATCTCTATAATCTCTGCTTTGTCAGGCGCTTTTTCGGGATTTATTGTCCATCTCCACATATTTTCATCGGGTTCTTTATTCGGATCTTCCAAAACAAGTCCTTCATAAGAGATATGCAGCAAATTGGCATCCATGGAGTAGGGTGATTTTTGACCTCTTTTTTCTATTTCAATACCATTCTTTTGCGCATATTGCAAGAGTTTTTCGCGGGAGTTCAAATCCCATTCTCTCCATGGCGCTATGATTGTAAGGTCAGGATTAAACCTCAAATATCCTATCTCAAATCTAACTTGATCATTTCCTTTGCCTGTAGCTCCATGAGATACGGCATCCGCATCTGTAAGAGCTGCAATTTCAGCTTGTCTTTTTGCTATCAGCGGGCGCGCTATGGAAGTTCCCAAAAGATATTCGCCCTCATAAAGCGCATTTGCTCTGAACATAGGAAAAACATACTCTCTTACAAACTCTTCTCTTAAATCTTCTATAAAAATATTTTCAGGTTTTATACCAAGCAAAAGGGCTTTTTGACGCGCTGGTTCAACCTCTTCGCCTTGTCCTATATCAGCCGTAAAGGTAACTACTTCACATTTATATTCATCTTGAAGCCATTTTAAAATAATACTCGTATCAAGTCCACCGGAATAAGCTAACACTACCTTTTTGACACTTTTTTTCATAATATAAAATCCTCATGTAAAATAGATACGAATGATAGCCAAAATTACATTAAAAAATGATATTAAAAGCTACTTGTTACACAAAGTGTGCTAAAATTAAACTTAATTTTGCAGAAAGGTCAAACATGAAACATATTATACTAATTGCTATTGCGCTTTTTCTATTTTCAGGGTGCACTTTAAAGCATGATGTCGTACTTGTGGGATTTAATACAAACGGTACTTTAAGAGGCGTTTTTGACGAAAAAAGCGAAACGGTAACCGTTACAATGGATAACGGCGAAATATTAAGCGGCGGATATAGTTCGTTTGATGAAGACAGCGACATTATATTTAGCAATTCAATAGGCTATACAAAAAATAAATACCGAAGAGGCGGTACTTTTGGTGGTATGGGAGTGGGAATAAATTTTGGTTCTGTGAGCAAAAAATATGCACTTTTGACAAGTGAAACCTCATCTTTAAAAATGGAGATAATCATAACGCTGAGAAGTTGGAGAAGAAACGGAATAGGCGAAGCAACTACAAACGACGGAAGAGTTTATAAGATACAGTTTTAATCCGTGTTTGCGTAAAGGAAAAAATATAACATTTTCAAATCTACACGCAACATACCGTACTTACGGTTCTCATGAAGAGGTATAGAAATGAACGGATTCAAACAAACTCACGGAAAAGAGGGCTAACATAAAAAAGATTTTTAAATCATTTTTTTTAGCTATTGGGGCTATCGGTTTGATCATGGCATTACTCTTTTGTTTTGCTATGGGATTTATAAAAGAACTGGATCCGTTTCGTATAGCCGCACGCCTCATGGGACCTCCTATGCCTCCATATCTTTTAGCAATTGATTTAAGCAAGAGCGGAAATATTTATGAAACAATGATTAGAATAAAAAACGAAGGTTTGTATGATTTTGATTTTAAATTTATCGTAAAACATTACAAAAAAGACAAGGGTGTAGATATAAATAGAACAATGGAGTTTACAGGTGAACCACATGCCAACGGCACTATGATACCTGTAAAACTCAGCATTTATAAAATAAACAAAGATAATGAGAAAGAACGTATTGTAGACGATATTTATCATACGAACGGATTAAATAATTGGATGAGTGATGCTTTAATTAGGAGAATCAAACCGACTATTTTAAATAAAGGCATTTATCAAGTCAGATTGGAAACATTGGAGGATTTTGAATTTTTAGTTGGTAGAGAAATCTATCTTGAAATTAGACAATGGGAAGTCAAATAACAAAGGATAAAAGATATATACATTAACGGCGGTAACGATAAAAAACTGACATAAATAAAATTTACCTCAAAATCGCCTTCATCTATAAATCAAATCTCTGTATTTTTTTAAAATTATGCTACAATCGCATTTATGTTAGAAACAATCATCAAATTTAAAACTATCGGACTTGTATTGCGCCAAGAGACATATCTCAAAAAAGAGTATGAAAAAATTAAAAATGGGTTTGCTTCTTTTGGAGCAAATGTTATATTGGAAGAAAACAGCGCAAAAACTATCGGTTTAAACGGAGTTTCCATGCAGGAGTTATGCTCTGTTTCAGATATCCTTGTTTCGCTTGGCGGAGATGGTACGCTTTTGTGGACGGTGAGAGAGAGTTTTCGTTTTCAAATCCCGATACTTGGTATTTGTGCAGGCAGGTTAGGGTTTCTTACTATCTTGAAAATGGACGAATTTGATCATTTTATAGACAGACTTTACAAGGGCGAATATAAAGTAAACAGAAGAGCCATGTTTGATGTAACATTGGGGAAAGGTTCAAAAGAGACAAAAAGCGTTGCATTTAACGAAGTGGTTTTTTCGCGCGCCAAAATCGCATCTATGGCAACAATAGAAGCTTATGCTAATGGAGAACATTTTAACTCATATTTCGGAGATGGCGTATTGCTCTCCACGCCGAATGGTTCTACCGCTTATAATCTCTCATGCGGCGGACCAATTGTGCTGCCGCAAACTCAAGCTATGATATTGACGCCGATTTGTCCGCACTCTTTGACGCAGCGCTCAATCGTTCTTTTTAACGAATACGAGATAACGCTAACAAGTAAAGATAACACTGTGGTTATTATAGACGGGCAAGAGGTGTATGATATGCGGAAATTTGATTTTGTTAGCGTTAAATATGCAAAATACGGCGCAAAATTAATCGGCAAAGTAGAGCAGAGCGACTTTAACGCATTAAAAGAAAAACTGTCATGGGGCTATAAGTGATAGAGAGTTTTTATCTGAAAGAACATTTAAGTTTTAAAGAAGAAAGGCTTCATTTCAAAAACGGGCTTATTGTATTTTCGGGACCAAGCGGCGCTGGCAAATCAGTTTTTTTTAATGCGCTTTTGTCGGTTTTCGGTTTTAATATAAGCGATGCGGCAGTGCTTGAAGCGCTTGCCGACAATGAACTGCCTTTGGAAGAGTACGGTATAGATAAAGAGACAGTAACTATATTTAAATCAATAAAACAAAAAAGCACACGATATTTTATTAATTCGCAGAGTATCTCTCAAAAAGCGCTTAAACATCTTGCTTCAAATTTTATCAGTTATCTCTCTTTGCGCGATACCGGCGAATTTGAAAATAGTTCGCTTTTGGATTTACTTGACGGTTTTGCAATAAAAAATGAGTGTTTACATGCAGAAAAAATCGCCTCTTATAAGAAGTGTTACGGTAAATTTGTTGAAGTAAAAAAGGCACTTGAAGAGGTAAAATCAGAAGAGTTAAAAATAAATGAATTAAAAGAGTTTGCAGCTTATGAAATAAGTAAAATAGAAGCCGTCAATCCTAAAACAGGCGAAGATGAAGAGTTGATGGAGTTTAAGAAGAGATTATCCAAAAAAGAGAAAATACAAGAGGCTATCATGCAGGCTGAAGCTATATTTGAGAGCGAACGTTCCGTAAATAGCGCACTTGATTTGATAGGACAAAACAGCGCTTTGTTTGACGAAGCGATGAATTTTTTACGCGGCATATTTGAAAGCGAAATGCAAAAAATAAACGAACTTGAAGATATTGACATAGAGAGCGTTTTAGATAGAATAGAGCAAATCAGCGCCTTAAAAAGTCGGTTCGGCGCTATTGAGGAGATACATGAGCATTTAAAAAAGCGCAAAGAGGAGTTGATTCGTTATGAGAATATCAGTTTTGAAAAAAAGTCGCTTGAGATAGAGTTTGAAAAACTGAGCGGCGAACTTGAAAAAGCGGCAACAGAACTTTCAAATTCGCGCAAAAAATTTTTAAATCCGCTTGAAAAACTCATTAACAGTTATCTTGAAAAAATGTATTTAAAACCCTGCTCAATTAATATGGTAAAAACAGAACCTTATGATTTGGGCGCTGAAGAGATGAATGTAACTTTACAGGATATAGAAGTGAAAAAAGTGAGCGCAGGCGAATTTAACAGACTGCGGCTTAGTTTTATTGCAGCGGCAAATGAGATAAAAGCCGCAAGCGGAGGAGTTTTGATACTTGACGAAATAGACTCAAATTTAAGCGGAAAAGAGTCCATGAGCGTAGCAAATGTGCTGAAAGAGATTTCAGCAAATTATCAAATATTTGCTATTTCGCACCACCCGCAACTCTCTTCTTGCGCCAATCAGCATTTTTTTATTTGGAAAAAAGATGATGAAAGCCATATAAAAGAGTTGGATGAAGATGCCAGAATAGAAGAACTTTCGCGCATGATAAGCGGTGCAAATATCACAGATAAAGCGCGTGAATTTGCAAGGATTTTAAGACGGGATAACAGATGATAATAGATACGCACTGCCATTTGGATGATGATAGTTTTTTAAATGATTTGAATGATGTGGTAAAAAGAGCCAAAGACGCTGAAGTTTTGGGTATGCTGATACCCGGAGCGGATATTTTTGATCTGCCGAAAGCGAAAGAAATTTCATATAAATATAATAATATTTTTTATGCGGCAGGCGTGCATCCGTATCATTATAAAGATTATGATGAGATTATTTTAAAAGAGTATCTCAAAGATGAGCGGTGTATAGCGGTTGGGGAATGCGGATTGGATTATTACAGACTGCCAAAAGACGAAAATGAAAAAACAGCGGAGAAAATGGCGCAAAAAGAGGTTTTTATAGCGCAGATAGAACTTGCATCGCATTTTAGTAAGCCCTTGATTGTTCATGTGAGAGATGCAAATGAGGACAGTTTTGATATTTTAAGCAAATATGCGCTTGCAAAAGGCGTTATCGGAGTGTTGCATTGTTATAATGCGTCAGAATTGCTTTTGGAATTGAAAGAGAGTTTTTATTTTGCTGTAGGCGGAGTTTTGACTTTCCAAAATGCTAAAAATTTGGTGAATATTCTGCCTAAAATTCCAAAAGAGAGACTGCTGTTTGAAACAGACGCTCCATATCTTACGCCGCATCCTCACAGAGGGAAACGAAATGAGCCCTCATATACTAAATATGTTGTGCAAAAAGCAAGTGAAATTTTAAATATAAGCGTAGAAGAGATCTCAAAAATCAGTTCTGATAACGCTAACCGTATTTTTAAAGCCTTTAGCAAGGCTAACTCGGTTAAAATAACGGATTAATTTAATTTCAAGGGTTTTAATGAAACGATTATTGTCTGCTTTAATCCTGACTGCAAGCTGTAGTTTTGGTTATTTCGTCATAGAAGATGATTATGCTAAACAGGTAGAAGTGCTCAAAAGTCTTGATATAGATATGTCTTTTTTGCAAGATTCCGTTTTTGCTTCCATGAAAGACAATATTAGAAACTATAAAACAAAACAGTTTTTGCAAGTACTTGAAAATGGCGCACAATTTGCTCCCGTACTCAAAGAGATGATAGAAGATGCTAAAATACCGGATGTTTTTTTGTATCTTGCGATGGCAGAGTCCGGTTTTTCTACAAAAGCTTACTCCAAAGCTAAAGCAAGCGGACTTTGGCAGTTTATGGCAGGAACAGCTAAAAAGTATAATCTTTTGATAGATGATTATGTAGATGAAAGGCGCGATCCTGTAAAATCTACGGAAGCAGCGATAAAATATCTGCAAGTACTGCATGATAGATTTGGCAAGTGGTATCTTGCGGCTATGGCTTATAACTGCGGCGAGGGTAAAGTTTCAAAAGCTATTGCGCAGGCTGGCACGGATAATCTTTACGTACTGCTGGATGAAGAAAAAAAATATCTGCCGAAAGAGACAAGGAATTATATACGAAAGATAGTTACTATGGCGCATCTTTCACGCGATATAAACTTTTTATTGGATAATGAGGCGAGTTATTTTTTAAACAGCGGCGATATGAATTCGCCTTTTGTAAAAGTGGATATATACGGAGGCTCTTCTCTGGCAGATGTAGCGGAGGCTATTGATATGTCCATGCAAGAGTTGCTTGCCTATAACACGCATCTAAAGTATTTTTTTACTCCGCCCAATAAAGAGAAATATCATATCTATATTCCATCCGATAAACTGGTGCGTTTCAAAAATGATTTTAAGATGGAAAAAGGCAATTCCAAATATTATGTTTATACTGTGGCAAAAGGAGATTCGCTTCAGAAAATAGCTAAACAGTATGATGTAAATTACAAAGTCATAAAAGATTTTAACAGCATGAGATCCGATACTATCAAGGCAGGGCAAAAACTGATAGTTCCTACTGCGCATAAGATTAGATATTATACAATACAAAGCGGCGATACTCTGCAATCAATCTCTACAAAATACAAACTAACAGTAGCTCAGTTGATGCAAACTAACAATCTAAAAGATTCAACAATAATTCCAGGAACTAAACTTGAAATACCAATGGGTAATTAATACGGGTACTATAGTGTTAGCAGCCTCTCTTTTTGTTAGCTGCGCAGGCAGAAACGGCAGTGTTGATACGGGCGGCATAAAAGATTCTCCCGCAATGCATCAAGCCTCCATGAAGCCTTACAAAATAGCAGGCAAAACATACTATCCTACGCAGGTAAGTATCGGCGATACAATGAGCGGCGTGGCGAGCTGGTACGGCAGGGATTTTCATGGCAGAAAAACAGCAAATGGCGAAACATACAATATGTATGCTCTTACCGCTGCGCATAAAACATTTCCTATGAATACGATAGTAAAAGTTGTTAATAAGCGCAACAATAAAACCGTTATCGTTCGTATTAACGATAGAGGTCCTTTTGTGGCTAACCGTATTATAGATTTAAGTTATGCGGCGGCTAAACAGATAGGTTTGGATATTGCAGGGACTGCTCCGGTAGTTATAGAAGTGCTTGGATTTGAAGGCAAAAACAGTGCTAAAAGCGTGCTTATAAACGATTTTGATATACAAATAGGAGCTTTTAAAAACAGAAATGGCGCACAAACATACCAAAGGGAGTATAATAATACGGGCAGCAGGTACGAAGCTTTTATACAAGAGGGTTATCTCGGCGGAGAAAAAATCTATCGTGTGTGGATTAGAGGTTTTGGCAGTGAGCAAGAGGCAAGGGATTTTATAGCAAAAAGCAAATATCAAGGCGCATTTATAGTGCGGGAAAAATAGGATAAAAACATGACAAATATTTCACGCAAAACAAAAGAGACGGATATAGAGTTATCATTAAATCTAAACGGTATCGGCAAAAGTGAAATAGATACAGGAATAGGTTTTTTTGACCACATGCTGGAAGCTTTAAGCAAACATGCCTTTTTGGATTTAAAACTTGTATGCAAGGGCGATATCAATGTTGATTTTCATCATAGCGTAGAAGATATAGGCATCGTTATAGGACAGGCTTTAAAAAAAGAGATATTTCCCGTTAAAGACATGGAGAGATTCGGAGAAGCTACTATTTTATTGGACGAAGCCGCAGTAAATTGTGTGATAGATTTAAGCAATCGCGCCTTTTTCTTTTGTGATTTGCCGCTTGAAAACAAAGTAGGAGAGTTTGATGCGGAACTTGCCGAAGAGTTTTTTAGAGCTTTAGTAATAAATGCCGGTTTAAGCGTACATTTGGCGTTTGTACGCGGTAAAAATAGACATCATATCATAGAGGCGGCGTTTAAAGCGTTTGCGGTAGCTCTTCGCAGGGCGGCAACAGAAAATAAAAGAGCGCATGTACCGAGTACAAAAGGCGTATTGTGATAGAACTTATAGTGTTAGATGTTGATGGTTGTTTGAGCGACGGATCTATATTTTATACAAATGACGGGGAAGCGGCGAAAGCTTTTAATGTCAGAGACGGTTTCGGTATCGTCTGCTGGCATAAAATAGGTAAAAAATGCGCTATTATCACAGGTAAAAGTTCTAAAATTGTAGAGTATAGAGCGAAAGACTTGGGTATAAAATATGTTTTTCAAGGCGTGCAGGATAAACTTGCCGCATTAGAAAAATTACTGAAAGAGCTTGGATTGGAACTCAATCATGTAGCTGCTATCGGAGACGATATAAATGACTATAAACAGTTAAAAAGCGTAGAATGGTCGTTTGCTCCCGCAGATGCGCTGCCTTTTATCCGCGCTCATGTTAATACCGTTTTGAAAAACAATGGCGGACATGGCGCTGTAAGAGAGATGATAGAAACTATTGTTGATAAAGAAAATCTTCGCGAGGAGTTTGAAAAACCTTGGTTGTAAAACTGCTTTACTATTTTTTATGTATTTTTTTTATGGTTATTTTTATACTTTTGTCGCAGGATCCATACCTGTTGGACTTAGAAAATTTTAGCGAAAGCAAGCCTATGGTAGATTTTTTTAATGTAAAAGATTATAAGATTACTCAAAATGGAGTAGAGATACAATCTACCGCCGATAGAGCGCAAAGATTTAAAGATAGAGATGTTTTGTACGGCATTGATGTTTTGATAATGAAAGAAGAGGGTACGGATAGATTGAAATCAGATAACGGTACGCTCAAAGATAATATTTTATATCTAAACGGTAATGTGAGATATGCGAGAGCCGACCAGTTTAATTTAACGACAGAATCGGTGGAGTATCATGAGTTAAGTAAAGTACTTATGGGCAAAACTCCGTTTAAGTTTGAGAGTCAAAACGGCAAAGCGTTTGGCGACTCATTTGTCTATAATACCAAAAGCGGACAGATAGAGGCTCAAAATTTCAAAGCGCTGATGCAGATGAGAGACAAATGAGAATAGTTATTCTATTTTTAATGATAAATTCTATTATTTTTGCGGCAGAGGTTCAATTGACAACCGATAAAATCATCGTAGATGAGGTAAATTTAAAAAGCAGATTTGTCGGAAATGTTGTTATTATAAAAGGAGAGGATAAATTAACAGCCGATATTGTAACAATAGATTTTGATAAACAGCGTGAACCTTTAAAATATGAGGCGAACGGCAATGTAAGCGTAGAGATAATAATGAATAAAAAACGCTATCATGCAAACGGAGACAATCTTTTATATGATGTTATATTAAATAGATACACGCTTACAAAAAATGCGTTTTTGGAAGAGATTAATACAAGCAGGAAAATATACGGCGATACGATTGTAGTGGATCAAAACAGCGGCACTTATACGGTAGACGGGAGCCTTGAGCCTGCAAAATTTATATTCCAGATAGATGATAAAAAAAGAGAGGATAGATAAGTGATAAGAGTTATTAATGCGGCATTTGTCAAATCCTCTTCAACTATTGCCGAAGCGGCAGACGAAAGTGTCATGGAAGTGGCATTTTTAGGGCGCAGCAATGTAGGTAAAAGCTCTTTGATTAATGCTTTGTGTTCTAAAAAACAGCTTGCTAAAAGCTCTTCCACGCCAGGCAAAACACAGCTTATCAATTTTTTTGATATTATATACGAAAATGAAGAAAAAAGTAGATTTAATGCGCGTTTTGTAGATTTACCCGGATTTGGTTATGCGAAAGTGTCAAAAGAAAAAAAGAGAGGTTGGGAAGAGTTTCTCAATAAATTTATTAAAGAACGATTATCTATAAGAGCGTTTATTCACTTAATAGATGCGCGTCATACAGAACTTGATATAGATAAAAGCGTCAATAGCTACATCAATTCTATTTTAAGAGCCGACCAAAAGGTTTTGAATATATATACAAAAGTGGATAAATTAACGCAAAAAGAGCGCTCGGAACTGTTAAAACAGGAGAAGAATCCCCTGCTTGTATCCGTATTAAAAAAGTATGGTATTCATGAGACAAATGAAGCGATTTTTAACCTACTATTCAAAAAAGAGATATGATGTTTTACAGAAAAGCAACACTTGCTGATATAGACGGCATACAAAAACTTGTATATAATGAGGTAGTGGAAGGTATTATATTGCCGCGCACTGACGATGAAGTAGCCACAAATATACGTTCATATACATTGGCAATAAAAAATGAGGAGATTGTAGGACTTTCAGCACTTCATATACATGCACCGCATCTTGCAGAGATAAGAAGTATAGTTGTAAAACCCTGTTTAAGAGGCAAAGGCATAGGCACGCAGATAGTTAAAAGACTTATAGACGAGGGCAGAATTTTGGGCTTGAAACAGATATTCACACTTACATACAAGAAAAATTTTTTTGAGAAACTCTCTTTTAGAGAGATACCAAAAGAGTCCCTGCCCACAAGTAAGATTTGGGCGGATTGTATAAAATGCAAACATTTTCCGATATGCGACGAAACAGCTCTTATAGCAGATATTTAAAATTATCTGTTTTAGTGCTGGCATTAGCGCTTTATCAGATATTTTCAAGCATTTATGTTTTTTTATCTCCGCTTGTGGGGTTTTTTTTCGTATATATCGTAAAAAATTTTAAATATAATAACCTTGAAGTCTATTTAGTATTTTTATATTTATGTTTTTTTGAATTAAATCAGGGATTTTATCTGTTTTCCATAGCGCTGATGTTCGCAATATTTTATAATTTTTTAAAACCGCGTATTGAAGCGGTATTTGAAAATGGACTGTGGATTATTGTAATAACTGTTACAAGCGCATATTTGGGTCTATTTTTTATAAATACATTTTTGGCTTATCTTTTCAATGATGAGTTTTTCTATTTTGGAATAGCCTATTTTTTCTATATAGTAATTGATGCAGGTTTATCTGCACTTTTCTTGAAGCATGATAGATGAAACGCATATATATAGTACTTTTTTTCTTTGCTGCCGTTTGGATTTTGCTTGTCGGACGCGTTTTTTATATCAGTGTAAAGCTAAATCCTTATTACGAAGAACTTGCAAATAAAAATGCTGTTAAAGTAGAAACTTTAGCGCCTTTAAGAGGTATTATTTATGATAGAAAAAGCCGTCCGCTCGCAGTTAATCAGCTTGGTTTTGCAATAGGCATTAAACCGCAGTTAAGTTCAAAAGCAAACATAGACGAATTGGATAAAGAGATAGATTTTTTAGTACGGGAAATTCCTTCGCTGAATAGAGAAAAACTTAAATCCCGTTACCTTAAAAACGACTCTCCGTATGAGCATAAAATTGTACAGGTTGTAGATTTTTTGCTTCATGATGAAGTTATAGCGAGTTTTTCAAAAATAAATCTGCGTGAAAATCTCTCTATTTATCCCATATCGCGCAGATATTATCCGTACGGCATGACAGCTTCGCATATTATCGGCTATGTAGGAAGAGCAAATCGCGAGGATCATGTTGATCCTATAGCCAAATCTACGGGCTTTATCGGCAGAATGGGTATAGAAAAATATTATAATAATATTTTAAAGGGAGAAAGCGGCATACAGCTTAGCAAAGTAAATGCGCTCAACAAGCAGATAGAACTTATAGAACGAAAAGCGCCTGTCAGTAAAGATATATATCTTAGTATAGATATAGAACTGCAAAAGTATATTTCATCTCTTTTTGCAGATAAATCAGGCTCTGCAATAGTGATAGACTTAAGCGACGGCTCCATACTTTCTGCCGTTAGTTTTCCCGAATATGATCCGAATAAATTTGTAGCGGGCATTTCACATGAGGATTGGAAAGCGCTATCTAATGACTTTAATCATCCTTTTACAAATAAATTTATAAACGGCTTGTATCCTCCCGGCTCTGTTGTAAAAATGGGTATCGCACTCTCGTTTTTAAATACAAAGGAGATAACGCCGAGCACGACATTTGAGTGTACGGGAGCATTAAATTTCGGCGGACGGACTTTTAGATGCTGGAAACATGACGGGCATGGTATTACAAATATGAAGAAAGCCATAAGAGAAAGCTGCGATACATATTTTTATGAAGGCGCCTTAAAAGTGGGAATGGACGCTATTTCGCCCGTATTGGAGAGACTTGGATTCGGCACGAAAACAGGCGTTGATTTACCTAATGAATTTATCGGCATTATACCAAGTAAAGAGTGGAAAATGAAACGCTATGGCGAATCATGGTTTCATGGAGAAACTGTTATCTCATCTATCGGGCAGGGTTTTTTCCTGGCAACATCTATGCAGGTAGCAAGGCATACGGCGATGCTGGCAACAGGACAAAGTATCACGCCGCACTTTTTACAAAAGATAAATGATAAAAAAGCGTTGTATGAAGTCGGCGATACAGTATTTAATGATACGGACAAACGATACCTTCCGCTTATACGAGAAGCCATGATGGAAGTCAGTAATCATCCTACGGGTACGGCTTATAGAAATACACGCGGCTCTAAAGTAAAAATTGCAGGCAAAACGGGAACAGCGCAGGTTATCAGTCTGCCGGAAGAGGAAAAAAAAAGAATGAAAGAGAGCGAGTTAGAGTATTATCAGCGTTCTCATGGCTGGTTTACATCATTTGGTCCTTATAAAAATCCGAAATATGCTGTAACGGTTTTAGTAGAACATGCAGGTGCGGCAAGTACGGCTACTACAATAGCTTCCGATATTTATAATAAACTTTATGAAATGGGCTATATTACAAGTTTGGAGTAAATTTTACAACTTCTGCATAGATGTTTAGACATAGTAATAAAAATATAGACTTAAGAACATTTTGGCTAAAATTATAAAATCTTCATCTTTAAAGGAGTTTTAAATGATTTCATCTATTGCGGAAGTTTTTTTTATTGCCGTAGCAGTTGTTGTTGTGTTGATTATCTACAAAGGCGTAGTTATTGTACCGCAGGCGAAGATATATATTGTGGAGAGACTTGGCAAATTTAGCCGAAGTCTTAGCGGCGGATTTCATCTTATCATACCGTTTTTTGATCAAATACAGACTATCTTAAGTACAAAAGAGCATATTATCAATATTCCGTCTCAACCTGTTATTACGCGGGATAATGTTACTATACAGATAGACGGCATAGTTTTTATAGCAGTTATAGATCCGTACAAAACTACATATAATGTTACAAATTATCAGGTAGCCGTATCCAATCTGGCTTTGACAACTTTAAGAAGCGAAATAGGCTCAATGACATTAGATGAAATACTCTCCAACCGTGAAAAGATAAATTCGCGCATACTTATTGTGCTTGATGAAGCAGGTTCTAACTGGGGAACTAAAGTTACAAGGATAGAGATAAGCGACATAGCCGTTCCAAAAGAGATACAAGAAGCTATGAGTATGCAGATGAAAGCAGAACGCGAAAAAAGAGCGATAGAGCTTAAAGCACAGGCTGATAAAGAGGCTGTTATCAGACAATCTGAAGCTTACAGAGCAGAACAGTTTTTAAAAGCCGAAGCTATAGAGCGTTTAGCCGAAGCCGAAGCGTTTCAGGTAAAAGCTGTTGCAAGAGCGCAGCAGGAAGCTATGTTCATGATATCCGAAGCTATCAATATAAACGCAAAATCTGCCGAATATCTTTTGGCAAAAGATAGAATATCAGCTTTCAACGAACTGGCTAAAAATCCATCAAAAGATAAGATATTAGTGCCTTATGAAGCGGTTGAACTGATAGGCTCGCTTACTATTTTAAAAGATTTATTGAAAAAAACGGATAAATAGATGTGGATATTAATAATCGGCGTTATTATTTTAGCGCTTGAACTTGCTGTCGGCAGTTTCTATCTTTTATGGTATGGACTTGGACTTATCGTAAGCGGTACGGTCGGCTGGG
This sequence comes from Campylobacteraceae bacterium, assembly GCA_031270285.1. Taxonomy (GTDB): domain Bacteria; phylum Campylobacterota; class Campylobacteria; order Campylobacterales; family Campylobacteraceae; genus JAIRKW01. Next base: position 16,418 of record JAISXY010000003.1, on the reverse strand, counting down.
CATTTGGTTCGGAAGACTGGATAATCCAAGGTGTTATAGGACTTGCTATCGGACTTTTTTTAATGATAGCTTTTAGAAAACGACTTGCCGAAAAAGTGCTTGGCAAAAAGATAAATGATGAGTTTTTACTGGAATCTGGCGAAGGAGTTATTAAAGAGAACGGATTAGTGGAGTTTCGCGGCACTACATGGAGATATAACAAAGAAAAAGATGAAACATTTGAAATAGATGAAAAAGTACTTGTGCGTCCGTCTAAAACAAACAGAGTATTTGTCAAAAAAATTATTTAGTAGCTTATTAGTTCAAGCGGATTTATGTGATAGTTTTTTTGTGTAACTTCAAAGGTTAAATCCTTTTCCACTCTGCCTATAACATACCCTTTTTTTATCTTTTCGCCTGCTTGAATGGTTGGAGCGATTTTTGACAGATGCGCATAAATCGTATGAATGCCGTTAGCATTTTCAACGATAACTACATTTTTAAGTATAGACGTCTCTTTGGCAAATACCACTTTACCGTCCAATACATTTTTTACCTCACTGTTTTGAGTAGTAGAGCGAAGCACAACAGATTCATTAAAGATTTTTATATTGTATGTCGGGTCTATATAGTCTCCAAATTTTTGTTCTACCGTAAATTTACCAAGCGGTGCGATAGTTTTAGGTCCATTATAAGAGCGTACTTTACTGGTTTGATAGGACGAACCGAGTTTTCGCACGCTCTCAAAGCTTTCAGGTACAATAACGGCGCTCACACTTCTGTCGCGTTGCAAAATTTTTAATCCCTCAAGCGTTTTTTGCAATTCGGCTTTTTCACTTTGAATGGTTTTGATACGCGCCGTATACTCTTCTTTCTCTTTCTCTATACTGTTTATAGTTTTGGTTTTGCTGTTTTTTAGCGTATCAAGACTCTTTTTTTTAGACGCTAACTCATCTATAGTGCGTTGTATCACTTTCAGCCTATCGTTAGAGTATTTTATCTGTTCATTTGTTTTTTCATATTTTTTGGAATACTCTTCAAAATCTTTATTTGTTACCATGCCAAGCCGTTTCAGCGCTTCATCTGTTATAATGCTCTCTGATCCCTCTTCATAATCGCTGTCTATAACTAAAAAATATGAAAAATCTTTCGCTATTATCTCTACAAGGCTGTTCTCTATATCCTGCCGCTCTTTTTGCAGTTTTTGGTTGTTTTTTTGAAGTGACACAAGTTCACCTCTAATGCCATCCACCTCTTTTTGCTGTTTGACTATTTCATTGTTTAACCGATTAATCTCATTTTCTGTTTTTTTAAGCGCATTTTCCTCTTTTTGCAGCGTTTTTGATATTTCACCAAGTTCTCGTTTTAGAGTTTTTTCAATTTGATTTTTATTTTCAAGCGCTTTTGTATTGTTTGTTATTTGCAAATCCGCATCGGCATGTATGAAAAATGCAAATAACAGTAAAAAAATAGTTTTTTTCATCAAACTTGTTTTACTTTCATCATCGCAAGAGTAGTTGAAACAATAGATATGACAAGCGCGATACCAAGCAGAATGCTTCCTTCCGTGAACATATTAAACGATGGGATATTGATATTTAATTCCGATAAAGTATTAACTGCGATTGGGATTTTATCTATCATGAAAAAAATTGCTGCCGTACAAAATGAGGCTAAAAACGAATCTATTACCGCCATTTTATATAAAACAGCGCTTTTTCGCCAGTACGATGCCCCAAAAAGATTCATCACGAACATTCTCTCCTGATGCTCATAACTCCAAATACGCATCTGTCTTGTAATGAGAAGCAGTGAAATAATTACAATGAAAACGGCAAAAATGGTTATAATGAAATTTAAAAGTTTTAACATGTGATAAATTTTACTGTATGTTTTGGCAAAAATTTCTACTCTTGTAATTGACGGATACTGCACAAGTTCGTTTTTTAGCGAACTTATAATGCTTGAAGTGGGAAAGCGATTAAGTTTCAGCGTGTAAAATTTTGGCATAGATTCTTTGAGAGTATCCATATATTGAAGGGCTATATCATTTTTAAAACGCGCTAAAACATTTGCCGTATCAATCTCTTCCACAGATTTAATAATCGGCTTGAACTTGATTAATTCCGACTCGTTTAATACGCTGTTTGAGCTGATAATTACAGAATAATCGTCTGTAAGATAATTTTCATACTCTTTTATAATTTTATTTATAAATAGAACAAACTGCAGACTGCATAACAGTACAAACAGTGAAAAAACGACAGAAAAGTGGTTCTTAAATAATCTCATGTAAAAACCCTTCGTCTATAAAAAAATGTTTGTAATTGATATTGATTGTAGAGGGTATATGATGCGTTACAACCACCACGGTTGTATTTAAAAACTCTTTGGCGCTGCGAAGCAGATTCCAGATAACTTCGCTTGAATAGTCGTCAAGATTGCCTGTAGGTTCGTCTGCAAGAATAAGTACGGGATTGTGTGCTAAAGCTCTTGCCATTGCGACTCTTTGCTGCTCGCCGCCGCTAAGTTCAAGCGGATGTTTATTGGCTTTGTGCAACAGTTTGACATGTTTTAAAAGTTTATGCGCTTGATTGATACAGATAGATTTTGCAAAACCGTTCACTATTAAAGGCAGCATAACATTTTTTTCAATAGACCACTCATTTATCAATCTGTAATCCTGAAAAATAATACCGATATGCCGTCTTAAAGTATTTAGTTTTGCATTTGTAATATCTCTCATGTCCAAACCGCATACATTCAAACTTCCTGCGCTTGGCGCTATCTCTCCGTAAATAGACTTTAAAATCGTGCTTTTACCGCTGCCGCTTTTGCCTACGATAAATACAAAATCTTTTTGTTCAATAACAGCTGTAGCATCTACAATAACAGGTTTGCCGCCATATCCTAATGAGAGTGAACCCATCTCTATCAAATTACCCATTTAACCACTTTTTTATAACTTCATGCGCCATTTTATTTGCCTTTGTAGCATATGCGCTGTTTGGAAAATATGATATTTTATCATCTTCAATAATAATAAACAGATGTTCCGCTCTTTCATAAGCGCCGAACGCAGTTTTTATCACAATTCTGCCGCAACCTGTGTACATATCTTCAAAATGTACAAAAAAACCATCGCCCGTAAAAAGCTTTGGAGTAAAATTTTGTATAATTTTATCAATATTATTTAAAAAATCAAAATTTAACTTTGAAATTGCGCTGTTATCGGGATGCAATTTGGTATTTGTTAATATAACATCGTAGATATTTTTTTCCAATCTTTTCCATCTATCCTCATATTTACTGCTGATTTGAAGATCTGAATTTTTCAAAACTTGGATATTGGCATGTGAATTTTGCATAAAAATATCAAGCGCATAGTTATAATATGCATCGCTGTCTGTTCTAATCTCCAGTGTTCCGCCGACTTTTAAAACCCTTAAGGCTTCGTTTGCAAAATACGGACTTATAACCCTTCTATGCGGTTTTTTATCCCATGGCACAGGGAAATGGACGAAAATTTTTGAGATAGAATTTGAGCGTAAAAACTCCATCAAAATTCTTGAATCATAATTAATTAAAATTACATTTTTAAGTCCAAGAATATCACACTGTTTGGCGGCTTGCTCAATGGACGGCTTATGTATCTCTATGCCGATGACAAGTTTGTCGGGATTGTTTTTCGCTTGATATAAAAGATGTCTGCCGCTTCCAAAACCTATCTCTAAAAGTATCTCTTTATCTGTCTTGAAATTATCTGCAAACAGTTCTATCCCTTTAATTGCGGGATTTTTTGTTTTTATTCTGTTGGAAGCGGGGGTGATATTGCTTGAGAGAATACTGCAGGCAGCTTTTTTAGCATATTCTATAAGCGCTTGCTGCAAAAATATGACTTGCGAAGGGCGTGAAAGTTTTTCGCCTTTGATAATAAATTTTGGAGATTTATCTTTTACAAGTATAAAAAACCTTTCTTCTTCGCAGCATGTCATAATGTAGTTTGAATTTTTTGCGGTTACTTCCCATAAAAAATCACAGCCTCCGCTGCTAAAAGGCAACAGAGGCTTATTGATAAAATTTGTTAAAAAATTTGGCATCAGACTTTTTAATTCTGCGTTGCGGTGTTTATATTAGGAATAGTAACAACAGCTTTTAATGACGGTTTGGATATAAGCCCATATTTATCAATCGCATAAACTGTATAAGTGTACGCTACTTCAGGCGTTACATCACTGTCCACAAAAGTATTGCGCATTACATTTGTATAAGTTAGCGTACCGCTTTTACTTACGCGCTCTATCTGATATTTAACAGCTCTGCTTGATGTATCATTCCAGCCGATAAGTATGTTTTTGGTATCATGCGTTATTACATTTATGGCAGGAGATGAGGGCGCTTCCAGTGTAGAACCCATAACAGACACACTTTGTCTCGGAGATTCCAATCCATCTTTATCCGTAACTGTTACAAAATAGTATTTAGCGGCTCCGTCATCATTCACAACATCTTCATGAGTCAGCGCTTTTGTTTTAACCAAAAGAGTATAAAAGAGATTTGAAAAATTAGCTCTATAAACACTGTAATACAAAATATCTTGATATAAAGAGGCGTCCCATGAGACGGTTATTTTTTTGGGTAAGTTATGCGTGGTTTTAAGATTTTCCACAACAGGCGGAAGCGACTTTGTCTGCGCATCAACTATTTGGCTTGGCGCAGATAAAAGTCCATCATAAGTTTTAGCTATAATTCTGTATCGGTATGATTTGCTGTCAGCCAATTTATTATCTATATACTCTGCGCTAAGTCTGCCCTCAACTGTTGCCAGACGAGACCATTTTGTAGAACTGAAATCACTTCTTTCTATAATATAGGCAGATACTCTTTCCGAAGGATGCGGGCGCCATATAAGTTTTATGCGTCCGGGAAGTCCAACCATAGCTTGTACAAAAGGTACAGGTTCTATAGTGCCTTTAGTAGCCGTTCTTATAGTTTGACTCGGATTTGACTCGCGCTTATCTTTGGTAAAAGAGCTGATTTTATACATGTAGAGAGTTTCAGGGGCAAGATTAGTGTCCGTATAATGCGAAGCATATCTGTCGCTTACCGTTGCTATGCGATCAAGCGTGCCGTTATTATTTACCACCTCAGCTCTATAAATGTAGTATCCTTCAATATTTAAGTTATATATCGGAGACCATTCAAGAGCAATTTGCGTTATATCGGGAAGCGTTTTAATATCCGTAACCATAGGCAGATTTGGATCAATAACCTGCTTTTGTGGAACAGTCGGGTTTTGGCAGCCGTTAAAAAACAGCGTTAAAGCGCAAAATAATGTCATCTGTACGAACTGTTTCATCTATTTGCTCCTTTGTAAAAAATCTATATAACTGCTCTTTGAAATCATCATATAAAGGGGCGGTAAATCTCATATCTTCGCCGCTTTTGGGATGAATCAAATATAAACAGTATGCATGTAGCATAATTCGTTTAATTTTATCTTTTTGGCTCTTAAAACCGTATAAATCATCGCCCAAAATATGCCGCCCGATTGCATTTAAATGCACTCTTATCTGATGTGTTCTGCCTGTATAAAGTTTTGCCGCAATAAGTTCTATATTTTCTATTTCATTTGTAAGCAGTGAACAAAATGCGCTTTTTGCAGCTTTTCCATTTGCAGTGATGCCCATTTTCAGACGATTTTTAGGATTTCTGCCGACAGGTTTATCCACTACCATATTCTCTTTTAGCGGATAATCTATAAGCGCCAGATAGTATCGTCCCAAAGTTCTATGTTCAAGCTGTTTTGCCAAATTTACATGAGAGGTATTATTTTTGGCGATAACAAGCGCACCGCTGGTATTTTTGTCTATTCTGTGCACTATGCCGTTTCGCTCTTCGCCGCTTAAGCTTGAAAGAGAGATATTTTTGGATTTCAACCAGTCAACCAAAGTCGGTTCCTTAACGCTTGGGGCAGGGTGGACGGTAAGAGAGGGCGGTTTATTTATGACTAAAATATCTTCATCTTCAAAGATTATTGGAATATCAAAATCAACTTTGTACTCTTTATGTTTTTTTAGCTCGGGAAATGTTACATGTACGCTGTCTTGTACATTTAATTTCATACCCGTTTTTGTTTGCGTTATGTCATTTACAGTTACAAGAGCGCTTTTTATCAATTCTGTTACGCTGTTTCTTGAAACTCCAAGTTCAATTGTCAGAAAATGGTCTAAACGTATGCCATATTTTACACATACAAATGTTTTTGTCCGCACTTTTATCCTTATTTAGTTTATTATCTGTTATAATACAAAAATTTTTTTAAAAGCGGATTTTAAATTGCTTTATATAGACAGACGAATTATAACTCATTTTGATTTTCTTATACCTCTTATAGTGATTCCTATTATTGCGCTTTCATACTATCTCATTTCCGAATCAAGCGCTATGCTTGCGACAAAACAGCTTGTCTATTTTTTTGTAGGGTTTTGCACTTTCTTCTTCTTTTTTTTGCTTCCGATTAGAAAAATTGAGTGGTTTATCCCGTTTTTTTATTGGCTGGGAATTATACTTTTAATCAGCGTAGAATTCTTTGGTTCGCAAAAATTGGGAGGACAGAGATGGTTGAGTCTGCCGTTTACGGATTTTACCATTCAGCCGTCAGAGATTTTTAAGCCGATTTTTTTACTGATGTTATGTTATCTTGTTAAACAGACTCCTCCGCATGAGGAAGGATACTCTTACAAAGAGTTTGCAAAAATGAGCTTTTTTATACTGCTGCCGTTTTTGCTGATAGCAAAACAGCCCGATCTTGGAACTGCTGCCGTACTTTTATTTGCAGGATACGGCATACTTTTTATTGTGGGCGTTAATAAGCGGATATGGATAATACTTGCTGTTATCATCACTATAGTAAGCCCGATAGTGTACAACTCCTTACATGATTATCAAAAAAAGAGAATTTCAGACTTTTTGAGCGATACGCCAAGCTATCATGTTGAACAATCCATTATTGCGATAGGTTCGGGCGGACTGCTTGGTAAAGATAAAGAGGAGGCTACACAGACACAGTTTAAATTTTTACCCATCGCAACAAGCGATTTTATATTTCCCGCACTTATAGAACGCAAAGGATTTTTCGGAGGATTTGCGCTGCTTTTACTATATGCGCTTTTGATATTTCATTTAATGACTCTCGCATTTGATTTTAAAAACGACTATTTTACAAAAGTTATGGCTACGGGCATAGCATTTATAATATTTATACATGCAGGAGTAAATATTGCTATGACTGTTGGTTTTGCCCCTGTTGTCGGTATTCCTTTGCCGTTTTTCAGTTATGGCGGCAGCAGTTTTATTACTTTCATGATGTTTTTTGGTATTCTTGAAAACCTTTTGGCATTTCGTTTTGATCCTACGCACAAATTGATTAAATACCGCTGATAAATTGTTTTTTAAGGAAAGATAGTTATAATTTCACCCTTTAAAACTTTTTTGGGTCCTTAGCTCAGTTGGTTAGAGCAACCCGCTCATAACGGGTTGGTCGCAGGTTCGAGTCCTGCAGGACCCACCACTCCAAAAATTTAACGCTAATGTACATTTTTTATCCCAATATTGCTTTCGGATTGCGAAAAAAATATAATGATTGCAAGTAAACGGAAATAGCAGCGATATTATTAGGGTGCAAGTATTGTATTTTATCAATATACATTGATTTTATAAAAAAAGATATGTATTTCATAATAATAAACTGAATTTTGAAAATAGCGCACAAATAATAGTATAAGCTTATTTATAATAAAATAATCTCTCTATTTTAAAGAGGAGCTTTTTATGAAGAAAGTGGTTATATCCATATTAGTTTTGGTTATTTTGGGGGGAGTTTTTTTCATTTCCAGCGTTTATTATGTAAACAAGAAAATAGATGCGTTTTTTCATGATAATGATGGTGTTTTATACAGCAGCGCTGGTCTCAAGTGGAATTTAACAAATGCCGAGACAACATTTTTCGGCGGCAAATATCAGACGAAGATTTCTGTTTATGGCGAAACAGTGCTTACCCTTGAGCATGAAGCACTGTTTGGTACGAGATTTAACGCTTTTAGTATCGGCTTTATAGATACAAAAGGTAAAGTTATCTCTACAAAAAAATTGCCTGATTTGTCAGGCAAAGAGTTTGGCCTGAAAAGCAAAATAACATTGAGCGGCATTAAGACCAATATTTTTATAAAAAGCGACAGCGCAAGCAACTACAACGAGTATTCAGACGAGTATGAAAATCTGACATGGAAAGATATAAATGCTGATTTTTTCATATCTTTTCAAAAAGATTCGTTAAATTTTGACGCATATATTCCATTTATAAAAATTGATGATTCTAATGGCAATTTTTTTATAGCGGAAGAGCAAAAATATAAAAACCGTTCAAATAAAAAGTTCGGTTTATGGATAAGCGATTCGGATATAAGTATAGAAAAAATAGACGCCAACAGTGAAACCGTTCAATTTTTACTCTCAAAACTTAACTTTGAAACAAAAGTCAGACCGGACAAGGATTCTACATTGAGAAATATCAATAAAATCTCTTTTGCCGAACTTAAATATATAAATTTTTATGATGAAAGCGATTTGTCGCTGAGCGATGTCGTATTTAATGTTAATCTTGAAAATATAGATGCCGAAAGTATGCAAAAAATGTCAGAAACTATAAGCAATATTGACCCGACAAATGAAGAGCAGGCAGCTCTTGCTTACCTGTCGTTTTTTGGACATATTTCCAATATTTTTGCCAAACATCCGAAAATAGTAGTTGAGGAACTCAGCGGTAAATACTCAAATCAAAGCGGTAAAATAAGCGGTTTTGTGCAATATGTCGGCAATAGCGATTTTTCTAATTTTGATTTTGTCATGAAAGCGGATTTTGAAATTGCAAGAGGAATGGTTGAGCAGATTTTCAGAGACAAATATAAAAATTATTATGATTACGATCTTGAAGGGGATCTTGATACTGATGATGAGGTAGATTTTAAAGACAGATCGGACATCAATGAAGAGTATGAAAAATTTGACATAGAAAATAAAGTCTATTCGGAAATGGAATATTTTGAAAATAATTTGGGCATAAAAGATAGAAACGGCGTATATCAAGGAACATTTGAGTATAAAGACGGCGGTTTTTTACTAAATGGAAAGCCATATGAAGTTGATACAAATGTTTTCTAACCGACTGTTTAAACGATTTTTTTTCGTATTAATAAGTATCGCTGTTTTGGCGGTACTTTATTTTATATTCAGCTTATTATATGCCAATTATCAAACGCATAAATCTTTTACAAGCGAGATGAGTTATTTTGACAGATTTGGCGTTAAATACGAATTAATAGAACAGCAAAGAGGACTTTTTAGTTCCGTGTATAAAACCAAACTTACGGCAATAACTACAGATGACGATATTACTATGGGCATAAATCATCAAGCGGAATTTGGCATAAAAAGTTTTGATATTTTTAAGATCGGAACGATAAAAACAAGTTATGAATATGATAATTATACGAAGAATTTATTAGAAAAAAACTCTTTAGCCGATGTTGCACAAGAAACTGTTTTTGATATTAGATTTGACGGTATGGAAGCTTTTATAAAAATAGAGCCTAAAAGTTTTGAAACCACCAAAGATTATTATGGTAAAGATATAATCTCTACTTATAATGGCAGTGGTGGCAGTTATTACGTAAAAGGTTCGTTTGATTCAAAAACTTTTTTTGTGAAACAGTATATTGAAAATATAGAGCAAAACAGTATCGGGGCAGCAAGTGTCGGCATGAAAAATGTAACTTTTGACATAAATTTGCATAGAAACAGCCTTAATACTTGGCTTGGCGAGATAAAATTCGGAGCAAAAGATTATCATATAATAAGTCAAAATAATAACTTCAATTTTAATACGCATCTTGTGAATTATATGGCGAATATTGCGGCAACCGAGCAAAAAAACGACTTAATGGCTTTGAGTTTTAAAACAGCCACAGATGAGTTTGTGTTATCGGCAGATACTTTAAATGTTACGATAAAAGATATGCTTGTAGATGTGGTTATTTCCGAATTGGAACAAAATACGATCAACGCCGTTGTAAATAAACTTTCAAAAATAAATCTTAAAACGAGTAAAAGAGATAAAGATCTTACTTTGTTTTCTATCTCCGGTGAAATGATATCGCTTTTAAAAACACATCCGTCAATTACCGTAAACATTAAAGGAACACCAAATGATTGGCGGACGGCTGAAGTAGCGGCTTACATAAAATATACAGGTGATAATATATACGGCATAAATCTTTCAAACTGGAAAGAGTATTTTGATTTTGAAATTAAATACAGTCTTGATAAAAAGATGGTTGTAGCATTTTTAGAACAAGATGCAAGAAAAAAATATGAAAGAGTTGGATTATCTATAGAAGAGATAGAAGTTTTGGTTGAAAAAAGTATAGAGTTTGGACTTGATAATTTAAAAAAATTAGGCGCAACAATAGAGCAGGACATGATAACGGGAGTGCTTAATAAAAATACCAAGTTAAATTCTATTTATTAATAATAATCTGCGCTTTTTGTCATAATAAGCGCAGATTATCTTAAAAAAATCAAAAATATATAGTTTTACTCATCTTTTTATAATCAAAAAAATAGCTAAAAAATATTATAATACCAAAATTCAATCAGTCAAAATGATAGCGTTAAATTTATCATTGCAAATTTGTATAAAGGTTAAATAGTTGAGCGTTTTAGGCATAGGAGCGGCAAACTCTACCAAAAAAATCGGCAATTTTATAAATAACTTTGTCAAACAGGAATCTTTTGGCGGTATTTTACTGTTTGTTGCCGCTATTTTAGCCCTTCTTGCCGCTAATTCGCCGCTTTTATCCGAAAAATATTTTGCATTATGGCATACGGAATTTGGTATAACTATAGGGCGCTTAAACTTTATAAGAAATGCTCACTTTTGGGTCAATGACGCTTTAATGGCACTCTTTTTTTTAATGATAGGACTTGAAGTTAAACGCGAAGTTTTAGTAGGTGAATTATCAAGTTTTCAAAAAGCTATCTCGCCTATATTTGCTTCTGTGGGCGGTATGGTTTTTCCTATTATTATATTTTTATATTTTACATGGGGCAGCGACGGCATGAAAGGTTTCGCTATACCTATGGGAACGGATACCGCTTTTGCGCTTGGCGTTTTGATGCTTCTTGGCAGCAGAATACCGATAAAACTCAAAGTATTTTTAGTAACGCTTGCTATTGCGGACGATATTGGGGCGATTTTAGTGATAGCGGTTTTTTATTCGGGCGAAATATCGCTTGACTATCTTGCGCTGGCTTTAAGCATAACGGCAATTTTACTTCTTTTTAACAGATTTGGCGTAAGAATGCTTACCGTTTATTTTATAGGCGGTTTAGCTTTATGGTATTTTTTTTACAAAAGCGGTATTCATGCAACTATTTCGGGCATAGTGCTTGCTTTTACGATACCTATTCACTCTAAAATAGGCAGTTCGGGATTTTTGGAAAATTTACGGCTTGCAACAAATGTTTTTTACTCTAATGCGCCCAAAGATTCTCCGCAGGTACTTTTGAATGCAAAACAAAACAACGCTTTGGAAATGATAGCGCAGGCATATGACGAGGTACAGAGTCCGCTTGTGAGATTGGAACATCACCTGCACCCATTAAGCGCTTACTTTATTATGCCTATGTTTGCATTTGCAAATGCGGGAGTCGTTATTGAGGGTGGATTTGAGTTTGATAATCTCTTTTGGGGTATAGCTTTGGGACTCTTTATAGGAAAACCTTTGGGCATATTTGTATTTACATTTATTTTAGATTTTCTTGGTATTTCCAGAAAACCGAGCAATCTTACATGGACACAGATACTTGGCGTCGGACTTGTCGCAGGAATCGGTTTTACAATGTCCGTACTTATATCAAATCTTGCTTTTCAGGACAAACTTGCAGCGCATGCGACACTTTCCATATTGCTTGCATCGCTTGTGGCTACGGTTGTATCCATGGGCTTTTTCTTTATATTTTCAAAAAAAGACGATTTGACGGCGTCTGCCGTTTCAAAAGAAAAAATATGACAATCTCACTTTAAGGAATATACATGTATGCATCGGAGATCGGTACACCAAACTATCAACTGTTAATCAAACAGCTTCTTTTTACGCCTTTAGCGTATAATCCAAATCAAGAGATAGTGTATAAAAACAGTTTTCGTATGACTTATGCGACATTTCGCGAGCGTGTCTGCAAACTTGCCAATATTTTGACTGAACTTGGCGTCAAAAAAGGCGATACTGTGGCTATTATGGATTATGATTCGCACAGATACCTTGAGTGTTACTTTGCGATACCGATGATAGGCGCTGTGATGCACATGATAAATATCAGATTGACTCCCGAGCAGATACTCTACACTATAGATCATGCACAAGATGATATTATATTTATAAACAGTGAATTTTTGCCGATTATAGAACAGATAAGAGGCAGGATAGATACCGTAAAAAAATATATTTTGATGGATGATAGCAGCGACAGAGTGCAGACTATTTTGCCGATTGCGGGAGAGTATGAAGAGATGATGCAGAGCGCTTCCAATAAATTTGATTTTCCGGATTTTGACGAAAATACGCGCGCTACGACTTTTTATACAACAGGCACTACAGGTATGCCAAAAGGCGTCTATTTTTCTCATAGACAATTAGTGCTTCATACGATGGGAGCTTTAAATTCGTTCGGCACGCACGCAGGACATGCAAATTTTCATCAGCAAGATGTATATATGCCTATTACTCCAATGTTTCATGTACATGCGTGGGGATTTCCGTACATGGCTACTTTCATGGGAATTAAACAGGTTTATCCCGGTAAATATATACCTGATTTACTTCTTGAGCTTGTAGAAAAAGAGGGCGTTACATGCTCACACTGCGTACCAACCATTATGCATATGATACTTAATACTCCAAAAGTTGATAGTGTAGATTTGAGCCTTTGGAAAGTCGTTATAGGCGGTTCGTCGCTATCTCCTTCTCAGGCCTTGGCGGCCATGAAAAAAGGTATAGATATATATGTCGGTTACGGTATGAGCGAAACATGCCCGATACTCTCTTTAGCTCAATTAACGCCTGAAATGCTTAAAGGAAACGAAGAAGAACAAGCCTATATAAGAACCAAAACAGGAAAAGCGCTTGGACTTGTGGATATGAGAATTGTAAATGAAGATATGCATGAAGTTCCTCATGACGGTAAAAGTACGGGCGAGATAATTGTGCGCGCTCCATGGCTTACGGCAGGATACTTGAAAGACCAAAAAAATTCCGAAAATCTTTGGCGCGGCGGCTTTTTACATACGGGAGATATCGCGAACTGCGATAAAATAGGCTATTTTAAAATAACAGACAGAGAAAAAGATATCATAAAAGTAGGCGGCGAATGGGTCTCTTCGCTGGAATTGGAAGATATTATTCACAAGCATTTGCTTGTTAATGAAGTATCCGTCATCTCTATCCCTGATGAAAAATGGGGCGAAAAACCGTTAGCTCTTATCGTAACGAAAGCAGAAGATAAAAAAACGCTTGAAAAAGAGATAATCAGTCTTATAAAAGAGTTCATCAAAAAAGGTCTTACGGCAAGAGAGAGTATGCTTGTAAAGATAGATTTTGTAGATGAAATACTCAAAACAAGCGTTGGAAAGCCAAATAAAAAAGTGATGAGAGAAAAGTACAGGAATATGTCTATCTAACAAGAGATCTATCGCTCCGTCTTACAAAAATCAGCGCTCCATTAAGTAAGACGGCAGTTCAAAAACTCTTTTTATCATATTAAAAGGCGACATCAATGTATCGTTTGCCAGATTTGTTTCTATTTTTGGCTCATTAAGTGTGCCGCGTACTGATAGCTGAAGTTTGATAGTGCCGTCATCACCAAGAATAATATAATTGACAACAGGGATTTTATTGATAATATTACTAAGTGATTTTATAATGAATATTCTCAAATCCAAATATACATTATTTGTTTTCAGATCAACATAGCCGCTTCCCTCTATATCCGAACTGTAACCTTCCAAAAACAGCGTTTGGATAAAAAGATAGTCTTTGCTTTTTATAAATTCTACCGTACCGTTTTTAATAGGAAAACCGCTTGTGCTGTACATGGGATCGGAAAGAGTAGCAAGGGAGGGTATCGTATTTAAAAAAGCGATGACATTGCTTAAGACCAAAAAATCTTTCAATCTTGTCTCTTTTAGATTTAAAACACCCAAAAATTCATCTTCACTCTCGCCTTTTGCGTAAAAATCAAAATTCCCTTTTTTAAAAAACTCCTTATTTGCCAGCGCATTTAAAAATTCACTTCTCATATCTTTGGCAACAAGATCAAAATGCTCTTTATCTTTTGTAAAATTTAAAAAAGCATTTTTATACATGAGGTTAAGCGATATATTGTCCTCTTTGAAACTGAAGTTATACTCATCGGCTAAAATAGTAATATTTGAAGGAATAATGATAATAGAACCGTTTTTCGCCGTTACGGCTATCGACATAGAAGATGTTTTTATATCCTCTGTTTTGTTAAGGTCAATATTAATATCAAGGCTGTTTAAAGTTAGATTTATATCATCTTTAAGAGTAAGCGCAACTCTTTTATTGTTTGACGCTATGTCAAATGAGTTTTCTGTTATTTCAAAACTGCCTGCAAATCTTGTAAAAGGCACACCCGCACTGCTCAAAGGAAGATCAAGTCCTCTGACATTCGCATATCCTTTAAAGTTTTTTAAATCATTACTTCTAATTGTGATGCGCCCGTTTTTTATGCCGTACTCCTGCGCAATCTCAGAATAGGGATAAAATCTGCTTATAGAATCCAACCTAAATATATTTGTATCTGCAAAAGTTAAATTGCTTTCCAGCTCATGAATATAAAGAGTTATTCCGTTATCTATTATGTTCAAGTCAAACGGCGTAGAAATGTTACTTATTGAAACAATACTCTTATTTGCCGCATCAATTAATATGGAATGTATAAAAGAGTCTGCATTCATCTCTTTTGCGCTTGCATTTAATGTGCCGTTTATGCTTATGTCAAAAAGCTTGTCATACTGCAATCTTGTGTTTTTAAATTCAATAATAGAGTTATTTAAATGTAAATTAGCATACGGAGTATGCATTAAAACGCCGTTGATATTTATATCCGCATCTCTAATCGCTATATCGGCTCTAACATTTGCCTGTGCGTCCGCAAATGTTACATCAATGCTGACATTGGCATCTGTTTTGCCACTCTTTTGCCGTATCGGTATATCCGCATTTGTATATGCTTTGACGATTTTATTTATAGAGTCATTATAAAAAGCGTTTGCGGCAAGATCTATTTTGATACCGCTCTTACCTTGTGTTAAATTATATATGAGTATGTCGGCTTTTGTTAGATTTTCGCCTTGATATACAGGATTTGAGAGCAAAAATGCAATTTTATCATTCTCCATTTTTGCTCTCACCTCTTTTACATGAGCGGGAGGAACATTTGGATTGAAAGTAACATTAAGATCGTCAATTTGGACAAGCGCACTTATATTTTTGGGATAAAAATTGCGACTTACAAGGTCTATTTTGCCGCTTAAAGAGAGTATTTTATAGTTTGAGCCTTTTGTATAGCCGTATATCCAATTTTTTATCGTATCGTTTAAATTTATATATTTAGAAATGTTTTCCAAAAAAATTTTCGGCGAAGCGAAATCATCGGAGGCTATATGATAACTCAACATGTTGTCTTTTACTTCAAGATTAGCTTCTCCCGTGATGTCAAATACTCTAAAACTCCCGTTGAATGCATATTCGTCGCGCCTTAAATTAATATTCATTTTTCCGCTAAATCCAACATCTATATCTTTTAAAAGCATCTCTTCCATATCTAAAAGAAGATTCCTTCTTTTTTGCAGATATATTTTTGTCTTTAATGTTAAAAGAGATGAGTTTACATAAAAATTTTCATCTTGATACATCAACTGCACTTTCTCATTTTTATACTCTATATCGTTTACGATAATTGTGTTAAAAAACGTATGAATATATGGAATCATATCTATCACATCATTTAGCGAAGAGGAACTGCTACTTTTTGTAACATTGTCGTCTATTTTTATCATATCGGCTTCAACAAAGAGTTTTTTATCTAATTTGATATATAATCCTGTTATTTTTACATTAAATAGGGACAGGTTGTCAATGCGAATACCATTATACATAACGCCGATAAAGATTATGAGCGGCAATAGTACAAGCAGTGCGGGAAGCCAGATCCTCTTTTTTATTTTAAACATCTTGCTGATAGCCATTATCTCACTTCTGTTTTATTTAATTCAACCGATTAATACTGAGAAAATT
>JAISXY010000091.1 GCA_031270285.1 Campylobacteraceae bacterium | reverse complement strand
GCTCTTTTTTGTTTCATCTTTTGATAAACGTCTTTTGTGTCAAACCATTGGCTATATCGCTTTGGTTCATTTTCCGGAAGATTTCCGCGCATAGGGAAATTTGTTGTCGGTAAAAGGAGCGTATCCTTGTAATCCATATATATTTTCTCCTGTCACATGAAGCGAAATAAGAATTAAATTCTTACTTTTTGAAGCTGATAAAAACAATAATGTTATCTAAAATCTATTTAAGAAGCTCTTATATGCAAAGATTTTACAACCTTTCGGGCTATTAGAACAAAAGGTTATTTTTCCCGCACGATTTTTATCATCTTCTCTAACAGCAGATAGAGTTTTTGCGTACCGTTTTCCAGCGTGTAATAGTGCGCTATATAAGCGATAAAAAGAGCAGTCAAAAGAGCGCTCAATATAAATGTGGCATAATTAGCGGCAAGCAGTATGATAATAATGCTCATCATATCACAAAGCCCTACAAAAACGGTTACTATCAAATGTATAAACCGTTCATGCTGAAAATAACCGATATTGCGCTTTAACTCTCTAATATCGGCATTTTTAACGGTTTTGGTTTTGATCAACTCTTCCGCTTTAAAGATGGTGTTTAACAGTCGTTTTTTCATTGGATAGACCACGCTTTTTGTCTATTTTTGCGGCATGGGATATCTGCATTCCATGCCGCCTTCAAATTTAAAAAGAGTAAACTGCCTGAGCGAGTATTTTATTGTAGTCATTATCTCCCTCGCCGTTTCCGTTTACAAATGCGCCGTAAAGATTTAGATTATTATTCAAATCATACGATACCGTAAGGTCAAATTCGCGCATTTTGCCGCCGTCGTAATCAGTACTTCCAAATATTCCGCCAAATACGAATCTATTCCATTTGCTGTTTAAGCTAATGTAAAAAGTGTCGGCGTCGAGATTAAAAATCTGTTCGCCGTCTTCAAAAAAGTTGATATTTTCGCCTATGGCATTCATGGAACCCACGCCGCCGTCTTTATCTGTTTTCATAAAACCAAGCGCAGCATTTACGCCGCCAAATGTTCCGCGGGCTTCAGCCTGCAAAAACGAACCGTCTTCGCCCGTATCCTCATCGCTTCTTGCATATTGAAGCGTTCCGCCAAGTTGAAATTCGCCGAAATCCGCATCATATGTGGCTTTAACTCCTGTCCATGCGGCAATATCTTCGGCATAGTAAACATAAGGATTAAGCACAATATCTTTTATCCCTTCGTATTTTGCATCAATAACAAACGCCCCGCTATCGCCGATTTTGTCAAAATCGCGCAAAGGCTGGTCGCCGTCCGCTACGGCAATTCTTTGCGTATATCCGGCCACTATCGTAGTATAAGGTATTCCCTTACCGACAAGCACTAACGCTTCATGAAAATCACTCACCCAATTGAGATTTATCTCTTGTCGTCCGAATAGCACATCAAGATGCGGATGCGAATAGGCGATATTTGCCGTATGCAAAATAGCTTTTGTATTCTGCGGGTAATCTCCGCTGTGGATTTTCCAAAATTTATGATTTGCGCGCGAGCCGACAGAGAATGTAAAATCATAAAGCGAATCCGTTTTAAAACCAAGATCAAATGACCCCGAACCAAAACCGTAATTATCGCCGTCGCTTACATCAGCCTGCTCCGCATATAAAAAAAACTCGCCGTTTATTTTACCGTTTTTAAGAGCGTCCACAATGGTAGTAGAATCTGCAAGCAGTGCGGAATTTACAAACAACACGGCAACAGCAAAACTTATTTTAACTTTCATGAGAGAACCTCCTCAAATTAATATCAAGCGCCAATTGATATTTTTTTAAAATTTTATTTAAAACCAGCTTAATATTAGCAAATACATAAAACTATCTACAAGTCAAAACCGTTTTTAACGCTAAAACAGTCGGCTGTTACTCTGCAAAACGGAAATACAAATCGCCTAAAATGTGTAAGTCGCTCCTAATATAACTTGGTTATATTCTATATCGCCTCTTGCATGTGTAATATATGTTTTGGCTTTAAAGTGTTTTGTGATATCGTAATTCGCACTAATCTCCAACTGATGAGCGGAGTTTTCTTCAAATGTCGTATAACCGTACACACCTCTAAATAAAAAGTCTTTAAATCTATAATCCGCAGTTGTATAAACAGTAAAAGCGTCATAATTAAACACTTGGCAGCCGCCGTACTCAAATGGTTTTATATGTTCGCCCGTGGTTTTCATGTTGCCTACGTCATTGAATGCTTTTATGATGCCAAGCGCCGCGTCAATATCGTAAAACGAACCTCTTCCCTCAAGATGAAGAAGATAAGAGTTATCCATGCCGTCCTCCTCTTCTTTGCTGTACGCTGCATGAACTGTTCCGCCCGTTTTAAAATCATTGACGACGGTATCGTAATCAACTTTAACTCCCGTCCAAGCCGAACTATCATGGCTGTAGTATAAATACGGATTGACAAACAGTCCTTTAAGAGGAGTTTTATATATTCCGTCTGCGAAAAAGACGCCATGCTCTTTGATTTTCATAAATTTAAATAGAGGTTTGTCATCGTCAAGTATGCTAAATCTCGTTGCATAACCGACTTTAATCGTTGCATCGGGAATAATTTTAATCGTACCGGCTAATGCTTCGCCATAAGAGTCAAACCATACTAAATTTAATTTTTGGCGTCCGAAAACCGCATCAAAATACTGATTTGAATAAGCAATATTCGCAGTATGTATAACAGCTTTTGTATGAGCTCCATCTGCATAGCCAAATCCGTCGTCTATCTGCCAAAAAGCGTGTTTGCCGCTCGCTCCCATGTTAATATTTGTGTCATACAGCTTTCCCGTGCTGTAAAGTATATTGAAAAATCCCGACATGAAAGCATAATCATCATCTTTATCAAATCCGTTATTGCCCTCAATCGCTTTGTCGCCGTACTGCATATGTAATGAAAATTCGCCGCTTATGAGACTGTTTTGCAAAACGCCGTCCAATTGAGCGAAAGCAGACGGTTCTTTGTTTTGAACTTTATTGGCATTGCCGGAAGTTTTGTTAGTTTTGACAACATTGCTTGGTTTTGCAGTGTTAGCTGCCATTAAAGGCATACTTGCAAACAGCATGCAGACTGTGATTAGACTGATTTTTATTTTCATATAAACCCCTGTTTTTAAATATTTTATAAAACGGACATTATATTAGCATTTTTCTTAAAAGTAAATTGTTATCTTCATGTAAGAAATTATATTTTTAGACAAAAATTTACTTTATGAAAAAAAACAAAATTTAAGTTATTTTTTCTTGACAAAGGGATTTTTTTTACATATAATTTCACTCTTTGTTTTTTGACCCGCTAGCTCAGTTGGTAGAGCATCTCCCTTTTAAGGAGGTGGCCGAAGGTTCAAATCCTTCGCGGGTCACCATGTATTTGACCCTTTCGTCTAGTGGCCCAGGACTCTGCCCTCTCACGGCAGCAACAGGGGTTCAAATCCCCTAAGGGTCGCCATTAAGTGCTGATTGGTGAGAGAGATTGGCTTTTTATTTTGCCGCTTTTTAAAAAGCGGGCAGTTTTATACCGTTCATGGTATAATAATCTTTATAAAAATGATATATTTTTAAAAAGGTCGCTTAGCTCAGTTGGTAGAGCGCCACCCTTACAAGGTGGATGTCATAAGTTCGAGTCTTATAGCGACCACCACTTTTTTTTGGTGCGGCGGTAGTTCAGCTGGTTAGAATACCTGCCTGTCACGCAGGGGGTCGCGGGTTCAAGTCCCGTCCGTCGCGCCACTTCATTACAAATTTACAGCAGGCGCATTAGATATTTTTTTAAAGTCTTTTGCTTTCTTTTTTCATAATAAAACCAAAAACAACCGTTAAAACCAAAACAATCACCGTAACATATATATATGTCGGCACAGGTACGGGATCGCCTGCCGCATATGAATGCATGCCCGAGAGATAAAAATTGACGCCGAAATAAGTCATGATGATGGAAAAATAGCCAAATATTGATGCCGTCGCAAATGCAAACTGTCCGTTTAAAAACGGTATAAATCTAAAATGTACGATAACGGCATAAACCAAGATAGATATAAGCGCCCATGTCTCTTTCGGATCCCAGCCCCAGTATCTTCCCCAGCTCTCATTTGCCCAGACGCCGCCCAAAAAGTTACCGACAATCAACAGTGATAGCCCCAATATCATGGACATCTCATTTATCCTCACAGCTTCTGTGATATTGCGCCCAATCTCTTCTTTATGCGAGATATTTTTTACAAAACCTTTAATGATATACAATATAACCGCGAAAAATCCAAGCAGTGCGCAAAGTCCCAAAAATCCGTAACTTGCAGTGATAATAGATACATGGATAGTAAGCCAGTGCGATTTAAGCACGGGTGCGAGGTTGGTTATCTGCGGATCAAGCCAGCTCAAATGCGCCGTAAAAAGCGTTATACCGGCCATTATGGAAGCAAGAGCCATAGATATAATGGAGGTGCGCGAAAAAAAGAGTCCCGCCAGCGCTATTGCCCATGCTATATATATCATGGATTCGTAACTGTTGCTCCATGGAGCATGTTCGGCTACATACCACCTAAGTGCAAGACCGCCTGTATGTATGACAAATGTTATCAAATTTACAGCCAAAACAGATATTACAACGGGTTTGATGTTAAATTTCGGCACAGCCATTCTTATAAAGATAAATATCATCAGCACCAATCCGCTTAAAAGATAGAGCGGGTAGATTCTGTCAAAGATTTTGGCTTTATTGAAAAAAAGTTCCGCTTCTATTTTTCGTTCGCTTGGAATTAATTCGCTTGAAGCTGCTTTAGTCTGATACTCTTTGATGATATTTATCATTTTATCCGCAGTTGTCCAGTTATTGCTCTCCATCGCCGATATTGCAGAATCAAAATAAAAACCAAATATCATTTGTGCGCCTGCGCCCTCGTCAGCAGGAAAAGTTGCCAAAGCGTCGCCTATAGAGTACCATCTATCGTTTTCGTCGCCGATTTTCGGCACTATGCGAAGCATATCCAGACTGAATACGGCATATACAATATTAAAGCGCTCGTCCACTTTTATCACATCTTTATCAAATTGATTTCGTTCGCTCTCTTTTTTGCGATTGGCAATTTCGGAAATTTGCTTTAATTTATAATCGTCATTATCGTCAATAAAATCCATAAATGAGGCGTAATCGCCGCTAATACCGATAAATTTTTTAAGTTCGTCATGCGAGACTTTGATAACAGGCTCCAAACGCCACTTTTGTCTATCCAAAATCATTCCGAGCAGCACTTCGTTTGCGCTTAAGCCGTTATAACTGTCTTTGCGGTAAACTTTATTTAAAACTTCACGCGCAGTCGTATCTATGGGATATATGCGCCCGTCCAATCCTTGAGCGAGTATTGTACTGAAATTTTCGGCATGGCTTTTAGCATCATCTGCGTATGAAGCGTTAAAAAAACCACTTAAAAACAGAGCAAGAAAAAAAGTGCAAATACTATTTTGAAACTTTTTCGGTTTTTTATTTGTTGTTATATCTTTATGTACCATTGAAGCTAATTTTCTGAATCTGCTTTTAGGGTTTAAAAGATTTAAAAACAGTCCCAAACTCAACAAAAAATAACCCGCATAAGTAGGCAATTTGCCGGGATCTTTATTGACGGAGAGTATCGTACCGCCCTCATCTTCGTCATAAAACGCTTGAAAAAAGCGGTATCTTTTATAATCTAAAACATGATTCATATAAATACGGTAATCCATCGTAAAGTTGCCGTCATTGAGCGTTATTTCGCTTGCGTATGAAGATGGCGAACGGGAACCGGGGTATCTTTCAAGCTGAAAATCGTTAAGATAGATAGAAAACGGCAGGGTAAATTCTACCGAACCCCATTTAAGCGCAAATACGGCATCATTTATCATAACTCTTGCAGGCGTTCCCGTATATCCTCTGCCCCGTCCTCTTAACACTAACTCTTTTGAAGTGTCTTTATAGGTCAGAGTTACGATTAACGCATCTGCGTATGTGGCAGTTGTCTGTGCGGTAATCTTTTCGCTTACAATTTTTTCTTTACCCTTAACTCCGATATATTTTGCCGCAAAATTAATACCGCCCAAAGTGTATAAATGTTTATCGTCAAACGGCTCTTTCTCGCCTTTTTTATATATGCCCAAAGAAGAGTCGGACATTTTAAACCAATTCAAATCCTCATTGGATATAAGCGAAAATTCGTTCTCTTGCAAAATAAATCTAACAAGCGGTTTGGACAGATTATCCAACTTTTTATTAAAAGTAAATATCACATTTTCACTCTCTATAATATCGCCCTCGCGCAGTATAATATCCTCCGCCTCTTCCTGCTCGCTTGAAAGGACAATGGCTATTGTCGGAACGCCGTTTTTATCATCTTGGACAACATTTACCGCATTTGGCACATACTCCTTAAAAGCTATTTCGGCGCTGCTGTTTCCAATATTAAAAGAGAAATCAAAATCATTTGAGCCGAGTTTTGAGATAAACTTTTTATATTCTGCGCCGTAAAGTATGCCGTCTTTGTATGCTTGGATTTGTATATAAGGCTCTGAAGATTTGACTATATTGCCGCTCTCGCCTTCTCTTATATGCAGCGTTCCTTCATAGCCGCCGTAGCGCGTCAAAGCCGAACCCAAAAGGATAAAAAGAAAGCTTACATGAAAGATAAATGCGGGCAGTTTCTCTTTTTTGTGAAGCTTGAAATGTAAAATATTATATACAAGATTGAATGCCAAAAAGAGTTGCACCAATTCGAACCATTTTGCCGCATAAACAACAGCCCATGCCGTCTCGGTGCCGAAATCATTCTCTATAAATGTTGCCGCGGCACAGGAGAGGGCAAAAATAATAAGCAAAAACGCCATAAACCACATAGAAAAAAACGCTTTCAAAATACTCTCAACTATTTTCATTAAATCAACCTGATATTTTTTTATAATAATACAAAAAGATAGATAACTATTGCCTGTTATCTAACCGCCAAGATACTTTTTCTTTATCATATCGTTGCCTATCATGGAGGAAGCCACGCCTTCCATGACGATTTTGCCGTTTTCCAAAACATACGCATAATCGCTTATTTTCAAAGCGGCAAAAGCGTTTTGCTCTACAAGAAGTATCGTTATACCTTCATTTTTGAGTCTTACGATAGTTTCAAATACTTCGCCCGCTATCTTTGGGGCAAGTCCAAGGCTCGGTTCGTCAAGCATCAACAGTTTAGGCTCACTCATCAAAGCTCTTGAAATCGCCAGCATCTGCTGTTCGCCGCCGCTTAAAGTACCTGCCATTTGATGTCGCTTATCTTTGATGCGCGGGAACAGTTTATACATTACCTCTTTTAACTCTTCGTAGTTATCGTCATTGTTAAATGCGCCGATGCGGAGATTCTCTTCTACGGTAAGGTTGATGAAAATGCGTCTTCCCTCAGGCACTAATGCCATACCGTTTTTTACTAAATTGTAAGTTTTATGCTTTCTTGTGTCGTATCCGCCGAAAATTACTTCGCCCTTTTTTTTCACACTGTTTAAAAGCGCATTTAAAGTTGAAGTTTTGCCTGCGCCGTTTGAGCCTATAAGCGAAACGATACTGCCCGCTTCTACCTTAAAACTTACGCCCTTTACCGCTTCTATCAACCCGTAATATACATGCAAATCTTTAACTTCAATCATTTATGAAATCCCCCAAATACGCCGCTACCACATCTTTATGGTTGATCACTTCCGAAGGCGTGCCTTCACATATGGATTTGCCGTAGTCAAGCACCAAAACTCTATCGCAGAGTTGATTTACAAATTTCATATCATGCTCTATCAGTAAAACAGCGAGGTTAAAATCGTCTTTAGCTCTTTGCAAAAGCGCCGCCAACTCTTTAGTTTCAGCTGGATTCATGCCCGCAGCCGGTTCGTCAAGCAGTAAAAGTTTTGGATTGACGGCAAGAGCGCGGGCTATCTCAACTTTGCGTTGTTGTCCGTAACTAAGAGAGACAGCCGACTCTTTTGCAAAATCCTTCAATTCCAAATAGTCCAAAATCTCCTCCGCTCTTACTCTTATCTCTCTTTCCGATTTAAAAAATCTCGGCAGCCTGAACATTCCTTCAAAAAATGTATATTTTGCATGATAATCAAAACCTATAAGCACATTTTCCATGACATTCATAGAGCTAAAAAGCCGTATATTTTGAAAAGTTCGGGCTATGCCTTTGCGCACGATTTGATGCGGCTTTAAACCTGATATGACCTCTTTGTCCAATTCAACTATGCCCGATGTCGGTTTGTAGTTACCTGTGATTATATTGAACATTGTTGTTTTTCCCGCACCGTTTGGACCTATCAAGCCAAAAATCTGACCCGTTTCAACGCAAAAAGAGGTATCGCTTATGGCAGTTACTCCGCCAAAACTTTTCGTTATGTTTTTTATCTCTAATATCATCGTTTTTTACTTTTTATTTTTTTCAAAATATCGCTTACTTCGCCATTGCCAAACAGTCCCCGTCTTGCGAACAGCATAACAAGTATGAGTATAACGGAAAAAACGACCATTCTAAGACCGGGCATTGCAGGAGTCGCATGTCCGAAAAAATTCATCGGTTCATCTAAAAATCTCAAAACTTCGTTGCCGCCTATCACAAAAATCGTTCCTACAATTGCTCCCGTCGTACTTCCAAGCCCGCCTAAAACTATGATGATAAGCAGTTGAAATGTGAGAAAAAATGTAAACTGGTCGGGCGAAACGGTCGTCAAAAGCACAGCCAAAAGTCCGCCGCCGATACCTTCAAAAAAGGCGCTTGTACAAAATGCGGTTGTTTTGATTTTGAATGTATTGACCCCCATAGCCTCCGCCGCATCTTCGTCGTCCCGCACGGCTTTCATCGCTCGTCCGTATTTGGAATTTACGACATTGAGGATAAAAATCACGCATAAAAGCGCCGCAAAACCCGTCCAGTAAAAATTTACGAATTCAGGTATATCGTTTAGTCCTAAAGAGCCGTTTGTAATCTGCGGATTGTTTATCGCAAAAATTTGTATGATAAAACCAAAACCCAAAGTTACGATAGCAAGATAATCGCCTCTTACGCGAAAAACAGGAAAAGCAAGCATGAGCGCAACGGCTGAAGCTGCCAAACCCGATATGATAAGCGCCGTTACAAAACCGGAATTTATCCACAAAATAAATGCCGTCGGCTCTTCCACGACAAACTGGTATATCTTTTCGTCTGCGCTCAAAAGCAGTAACGCCGTTACATACGCTCCTATCGCAACAAAACCGTTTGGCTCCAAAGAGAACTGCCCCGTTACGCCGTTAATGAGATTGTAGCTGACAGCCAAAATGATAAAAATCGCTATGTTATTTAAAATGCGAACGGTATATTCGTCAAAAATTTCAGGCGCAATGAGTATAAAAGCTATAGTGATAAAAACGGCGGCGATATTGATGATTTTCATGCTAAAACCTGCTCTTTTCAAAGTTATATCCTAAAATACCTGTTGGCTTAAAGAGTAAAACAAGTATTAAAAATATAAATGCAAAAGCGTCTTTATATCCGCCAAGTTCAGGAAAAAATGCAACCACTACAACCTCTGTAAAACCTATGATAAAACCTCCCAAAACCGCTCCGGTTACGCTACCGATACCGCCCACAACTGCGGCAGCGAAAGCTTTAAGACCTATCAAAACTCCCATCATGGGATCAATCGCGGGATAATTTAACGCCCAAAATATACCTCCCACAGCGGCAAGCGAACTGCCCATCGCAAAAACCAGCATGATGATTTTATTTGCGTCTATTCCCATGAGATTGACGGTTTTCACGTCAAAAGCGAGTGCACGTATCGCTACGCCGTATTTAGTGCGAAAAAGTATATATAAGATTATTATCAGCAAAATTATCGTGATAATCGGCACCAAAAGAGCAGATACGGAAAAGGTAAGACCAAAAACAGTGATAACCTTGCTCATGTAAGAAGGTACTAAAAAGCCTTTAGGTACACCGCCGAAAAGCACATTAAAACTGTTTTCCAAAAAGTAACTGATGCCGATAGCAGTTATCAAAAGTGAAATTCGCGGAGCTTCGCGCAAAGGCTTGTAAGCTATCTTATCGGTTAAAATTCCAAGTGCACACGCACCCAAAACCGCCATGACTGCGGCGGCAAAAAAGGGCAGCCCAAATACTGCCATGCCAAAATAACACAAAAATGCGCCGACCATCATAATGTCGCCGTGCGCAAAGTTAATAAGCCTCAAAACTCCATAAACCATCGTATATCCGACAGCTATGAGTGCATACATGCTGCCAAGACTAAAGCCATTTAACATTTGCTGCATAAAAGTTATAAAATCCAAAAAAGTACTCCTGATATTTACAGCACTGACAATCTAAATTGTTACTGCGATAGATAAAACAAAACAGACTCCGCAAAGAGCCTGTTTAAAAAATTAACGATTAGGGATTAACCGTCGCTTTATATATAAATTTGCCGTCTTTGACCTCTTTGATAACTGCCGAACGCACAGGGTCGCCGTTTGGCAGCATATTTATAACGCCTGAGACGCCTTCAAAATCTTTAGCGGCTTTTATCTGTTTGTTGATGCATACGCCGTCTTCGGGATTTTCGCATTTATTCATAGCGTCTATTATTAAAAAATAAGCATCTGCACCAAGTGCGGTAAACGAAGCCATCTCTTTTTTGCCTGTGGCTTTTTCATACTCTTTTATAAACTCTTCGGAGCGTTTTGTCGGAGGCGCATCGTAATCAAATGTGTCGGTAAACATATATCCCTCTACCGCGCTTTTGCCAAGTTCTAAAAATGTAGGATTGGCAACGCCGTCTCCCGAAAACATAGGTTTGTTTAATCCTATCTCTTTTGACTGAATAGCTATCATGGAAGCCTCAGGGTGATATAAAGGCAAAAATATCATGTCCGGATTCGCGCTCTTTATCTGCGCTACGACAGCTTTGAAATCTTTATCACCTGAATTTACAAAAATCTTTTTCACGATTTTGCCGCCGTTTGCCGTGAATACATCTTCAAATGTTTTACCCAAACCGATAGAGTAAACCTGCGCCTGGTCTATAAGAAGTGCAGCTGTTTTCAGCCCTAAAGTATTGTAAGCGTAATTTGCAACAACTGCTCCCTGAAACGAATCCGTAAAACATACGCGGCTTATAAATTCGCGTTTTTGCGTCAATCTATCGTTTGTAGCGGCGGGGGCTACTACGGGAACTTTAGCTTTTTCTGCTATTGAGACGACTTGGTCTGTGTTTGTGCTGATAAGCTCGCCTACTATCGCAGCTACTTTGTCGGACGATATAAGTCTTGAAGCGGCATTTGCGGATTCTACCTTTTCGCCTTTGGTATCAACTAAAACTATTTTAATTGTGTCGCCGTTTTTTAGTTTCGGCTCCAGTTTATTGGCCAAAGACAACCCTTCGTATGCTGTCTGTCCATAAGCGGCAATAGAGCCGCTCATAGGCATAATAGCGCCTATTTTTATCTCTTTTGCCGACAATGCGCCGACAAGAGACACAGCCAATAGGATAGATAAAGACTTGGTTTTCATGTTTTCTCCTTGCAAAATAAATTTTTTATGTTACATAAGCTTTACTTTGAAATAGTTAAGCTGTATAAGTTAGGTTATCTAATTTTATTTAAGCGACTCTATATACGATGCGACATCGTTTATATGTTCGTCATTTAGCATTATTGCCCGCACCCTCATGATAAGTCCTGAAGTTCCGCCGTATCCCGAGTCTCTTTTATAGCTTTTAAGCTGTTCTATTATCTCGTCTTTTGGAAGCGTTATCAAATCTCTCGCACTCAAATATGAGCTTTTTTCAGCTCTTTCTCCATGACATACCGTACACTCTTTCTTGTATAAATTTTCGCCTTGAGTTAGATTTCCACTAACATCTTTCTTGCCGAAAAGCATATTCATGACGCTAAAGCCTTTTTCCTCTTTTTGTTCGGATTGCATCTCTATATGTGAAACATCATCTATAATAACTATCTCATCGCCCGTTTCATTGTCTTCTGTTATTAACGGCTCTTGATTTGCATTATCGTCTATGATTTCTACAGTGCCGTTTATATCGGCTGTTTGATATTTTTCCATCAACTCTTTAAGCTCTTTTGCAAACTCGCCGGTGGCTTTTATCGTTATCTCTTCTTCGGCAAAGAGAGTACATGTACAGGACAAAACGAGAAATATCAATAATTTTCTCATGAACAATCCTTTTAAAAAATAAGGAGGATTATACAACTATTTTAATTAATAAAAACTATAGCATATACAATGCGCAATCGTCTTATAAGATTACGCTGCCATGTTCGTCAAACTGAAAAAACGACTGCTTTATCGCATGTTTGTTTTGGTTGAGCGCACTTATCGCTTTAATCTCGTCAAGCGTCAATTCAAAATCAAAAATATCCGCATTTTCTCTGATGCGTTCTGCATGAGACGACTTTGGTATCGGAATAATACTATTTTGCAAATGCCATCTTAAGATAATTTGAGCGGGAGTTTTGCCGTATTTTCCGCCTATTTTGATAAGTTGGGCGTCTTTTAATATTTTAGCGCGTCCAAGCGGCGAATAGCCTTCTACGACGATACCCTCCTGTGCGCAAAATTCACGTAAATCCGTCTGTGTGATAAACGGCGAGATTTCTATCTGATTGACCATCGGCGGAACATGAGCGGTTTTATAAATCTCATTTATATGAAACTGCGTGAAATTACTGACTCCTACGGCGCGCGTCAAACCCTCTTCATAAAGTCGTTCCATAGCGCGCCATGTATCGGCAAATCTTCCATATACCGGCCAATGCACAAGATACAAATCTATAAAATCAACCCCAAGTCTTTTAAGGCTCGCTTCGCAGGCTCTCAAAGTCGTATCGTAGCCCTGCTCGTCATTCCATACTTTTGTGGTGAGAAAAAATTCATCACGGCGAAAATCTTTCAACCCTTCGCCCACGCTTTTTTCATTATCGTAAGCAGCAGCCGTATCTATCAATATGAAACCCGCTTTTAACGCTTCATGTACGGCATTTGCGGCATCGCTTATCTGCCACACGCCAAATCCAAATCTCGGCATTTTTACGCCGTTGCTTAAAGTTACAGTACTTTTGATATTCATCTTTGTCTCCCCTGTTTTTTGTAATTATACAATAATGAAAAAGTTCATAGCAATTATATGATAATTTTAAAATTTGCAAATAAAGAAGTTGCATAAAATATAAAGCATCTTGTTTACTTTAAGTGGATTTTCAAGGGGTTTTATAGACAATTTGAAACAAGCGAGAATCTATTTTTGGTGGAAGTGAGGGGAATTGAACCCCTGTCCAAAAACAAGCCTCATCCCAACCTCTACATGCTTAGAAGGATTGATTTAGTCTTTGCTTCTGTTTCACTCAATCCGCGAAAACTACACAAAAGCGCAAACCTGAATTTCGGAAAGCCGTCGGTTACAAGGCATCCTGAGCTATCTTGGTTTTGAGCCTTGCTAAATCCGCATAGATAGCATCCGCGGTGCAAAGCCTCCCTTTAAGGATAAAACTTACGCAGCTTTAGCGTAAGCGGGAGCGAAATTTTTGTTATTTGCGTCTAAATTTATGAACTTTTTACGCTCTGTTCAAAGCGGCATGCAGTCAAGCAAAACCTGCTCCTGTCGAAGCCAAGTCACTCCCAAAAACCCGCTTTATTCGTTGATTATCTCTTTGATATTACGGGCAAGGACGGATATTTTATCTATTTTTTGCGTTTTAGTCAAGCTCTCATCTAACAGTATTTTGATAAATGCGCTTCCGACGATGACGCCCTCAACGTCTTTTGCTTTCTCTTTCGCGCTCTTTTCATCTACTCCAAAACCGACAAATACGGGTGTATTTGTATGTCGTTTTATATGTTTTACGATTTTGCTCAAATCCTCTTTTGCTCCGCTTCCCGTTATGCCCGCATAAGCCACAAGATAGATAAAGGCGGAAGAATTTTTGACGATTTTTTCTATCCTTTTTTCCGTATGCGTAGGGGCTATAAAATCTATAAGATTTAAGCCGACTCCTTCCAAAAGATGCTTATACGGCGCCGCTTCTTCATAAGGCAAATCCGGGATAATAAATCCGCTGACCCCATATTCTCTTGCTTTGGCGGCAAAATAATCAATCCCCTTGTGATAAAAAGGGTTAAAATATCCCATCCAAAATGTAGAAATTTCGGGCGCAATCTTTTTTGAGATTTGAAAAATCTGCTCCATCTTAAAACCGTTTCGCAAAGCTTTCAGATTTGCCTCCTGTATGACCGCCCCGTCAGCCACAGGATCTGAAAACGGAATACCAAGCTCTATTATATCGGCCCCCGCATCTTTAAGAGCCAAAGCCGCATCAATGCTGAAATTCACATCAGGATACCCTGCCGTTATATATGCTACTAACTGCTTCAATTTGTCTCCATTTACTTGCATGTAAAATTAATATTTTAACTTTTTTGCTGTTTTTTATGGATATAATTGTAACATTAAAAAATAATTTTGTCATATAAAATAGAAGGATAATTTATGATAAGAACGATAACTTCCATAAAAAACGCCAAAAACAGCGAAAAACTTGTCATGATTACTGCTTACGATGCGCTTTTTGCATCGCTGTTTGATGAAAAAGTTGATATGATACTGGTAGGAGACAGCCTGAATAACAGCTTTAACGGACAAAAAGATACGGTTAGTATAGATTTAAGTATGATGATTTACCACACAAAAGCCGTTTTAAGAGGAGCGAAAAATACACTTACAATTACGGATATGCCGTTTGGTTCATACTTAGATGAAAAAAGCGCTCTGAAAAACGCTTCCAAGATTTATCAGCAAACAGGCGCTCATGCCGTTAAATTGGAAGGCGGCAAAGAACGCGCTCATATCATAAAAGCTTTGACAAATAACTCTATAGCCGTCATAGGACATATAGGACTTATGCCGCAGTTTGCAAGAAGCGAAGGCGGATTTAAAATAAGAGGTAAAGAGGACGAAGATATCAAAAGATTGATTGACGATGCGCGCGCCGTTGAAGATGCTGGAGCTTTTTGTATTGTCGTAGAGGGATTGAAAGAGGAAGCCGGAAAAGCCATAACGGAAGCTGTAAATATACCCACAATAGGCATAGGAGCGGGCAGATATATGGACGGGCAAGTGCTTGTTTGGAGCGATATGCTGGGATTTTTTGAAGAGTTTAAGCCTAAATTTGTCAAACGCTACTTAAACGGCGCCGATTTGGTCAAAAAAGCGGTTGAACAGTATGCGAGCGATGTAAAAAACGGAAAATTTCCCGATGATGAATTTATTTATTGAGTAATACATGGAAAGAGTAGTAGAGATAGAGAAAATAAAATTTGACAACGAGTATGAAAACTCGCTGCGTCCGAAGTCATGGGGTGATTATATCGGGCAGGATAAAATCAAAAAAAATCTTCAAGTATTTATAGAAGCGTCAAAAAAGAGAGTTGAGAGTTTGGATCATGTGCTATTTTTCGGACCTCCGGGACTTGGTAAAACTACTCTAGCGTATCTGATAGCTTCGGAGATGAACACAAATATCAAAATAACAGCCGCACCCATGATAGAAAAAAGCGGCGATTTGGCGGCGATTTTGACCAATCTTCAAGAGGGCGATATACTGTTTATAGATGAGATTCACAGGCTCTCATCCGCTATTGAAGAGATTTTATATCCTGCCATGGAGGATTTCAGGCTTGATATTATCATAGGAAGCGGACCTGCGGCGCAGACGATAAAGATAGATTTGCCGCGCTTTACCCTGATAGGCGCTACAACAAGAGCCGGCATGATAAGCTCGCCTTTGAGAGACAGATTTGGTATGCACTTCAGGCTTCAGTTTTACTCGCAAGGCGAGCTTAGTAAAATAATTCAAAAAGCCTCTTTCAAGCTGAACTTCGCATGCAAAGAAGATGCCGCGCAGGAGATGGCAAAAAGATGCAGAGGAACGCCCAGAATCGCTTTAAGACTCTTAAAACGAATACGCGATTTTGCGCAGATACATGATGAAGATTTTATATCCAAAGAACGCGCAAAATACGGACTTGACGAACTTGGAGTAGATGAACAGGGATTTGACGAACTGGATATCAAATTTTTGCAAATCCTGCTTGGCGCAAAAGGACGGCCTATAGGCTTAAATACCATAGCGGCGGCTTTGAGTGAAGATGAGGGAACGGTAGAAGATGTGATAGAGCCTTATTTGATAGCTACGGGATATATAGAAAGGACGGCGCGCGGACGCATAGCCACGCCAAAATCTTACGAGCTTTTTAAGCTCTCGCCCTTAAATACAGGGCTTTTCAAGGACACGAATGAATCCTAACTCCAATCGCTTTTTTATTTTGGCTGTTTTTGTTTTGACGCTTTACGGTATGCTCCAGCTGTACTCTCCGTTTTTGCTTGATATTACGATAGCTTCGCTGTTGGCTATAGCCATGAGCAGTATAAATACTTTTATCCAAAAATTTGTAAAAACCCCTTTTTTATCGGCGATTTTGACAACGCTGGTATTGCTTTTACTCTTTTTTGCACCTATTGGTTATGCGGCTACCACTCTTACAAATTCGCTTATACATGTAAACGACGACTTGATAGAAAAAATAGTAACTTTTCTATCAAATATAAAACTCTCACTGCCGCAATCTTTGAGTTTTTTAGAGCCTGATATAGACGGATATTTTGCAAATTTAGACAAAGCGGCTATCGCTGCCAAAGTGGTTTCTTACGCAACATTTGTCGGTAAAATGAGTGCGGGCTTTTTAAAAGATATGGTTTTGATAGTCATATTTTTCTTTTTTGCGACATATTACGGCAAAAATTTAAGCGCATATTTTCAAAGCGTAATGCCTTTAAATCAACAAGAATCAAACGATATATTTTCCGAAGTGGCAAATGTCATGAGCGTGGTATTTTACTCTATCATTTTAACGGCTATTTTGGAGGGAGTTTTATTTGCTTTTATAGGTATAGCTTACGGATACAACGGGCTCATGCTCGGAATATTGTACGGTTTTGCATCTTTGATACCGATAATCGGCGGTGCGCTCGTGTGGCTTCCTCTGGCTTTGCTGGAACTTTCAAACGGCAATACAACCTCAGCGGTTATAATAGCCTTGTACTCATTTATCGGTATTGGCGCAGTGGATAACTTTGTAAAGCCTCTTATCATCAAATATGTAAATAAAATGCTTTTAAAAACGCCCGTTTATTTCAATACGCTTTTGATATTTTTCTCCATCATAGCGGGACTTGCGTCATTTGGCTTTTGGGGAATGATATTGGGACCTGCCATCACCACATTTTTTATATCGCTCTTGAAGTTACTGCGCATCATAAAAGAGAAAAATCTATACGATAAAGTCTAAAATTTATGGATCAGGAGTTTGTAACTTTCATAAAAGAGCATCATGTTTTGCATGTAAGCTCTCATGAAGAGGGGAAAACTTGGTCTGCCAGCTGTTTTTATCTATTTTTAGAAGAAGATATTTCATTTGTTTTTGCCTCCGATAAAAAAACCCGCCACATGCAAAATATCTCTAAAAATCCATTTGTAAGCGCAACTATAGCGCTTGAGACAAAAGAGGTGGGGTTGATAAGAGGGCTGCAATTTGAAGGAAAAGTGAAAGCCGCCTCTTTAAAAGCCAAAAAAGCTTATCTCTTCTCATTCCCTTTTGCCGCCGCTTTTGTACCGTCTTTGTGGGAGATAGAGGTAACTTATGCAAAACTCACGGATAACCGTTTGGGATT
>JAISXY010000025.1 GCA_031270285.1 Campylobacteraceae bacterium | reverse complement strand
TATTTTTTCCTGTTTGGCGGGAACTATATCCTTTATCGCTTCAAGAGTTTTGCTTAAACCTTTTGTAATTTTGCTAAACATCAAAATATCCGCTTCAAATCAGCTTCTATCATCTCTTCTGGAATAGCTCCCGTATAGTCTGTAACATATGCTCCCGCTTTATCATAAATCACCATATAAGGCACGCTTGTTATATTGCCCAGAGTAGATGAGAGTCTGAAATTGTTTTTATCAAGAGTAGTTGTAAAATCTATATTTTTCTCTGTTATAAAGTTTTGAATTTCATCAAGCGGTTTATCCTCAAGAATAACGGATATAATATTAAGGTTGTCTTCGTATCTACTTTGAAGATTATTCAAATGCGGAATTTGGGCGTTACATGGTATGCATGAAGTAGTAAAAAACGCCAATAGCAATGATTTGTCATCATAAAAAAATCCGTCAGCCGTTTTTTGAAGCATTATTGTTTTGCCGTCTGTTGTTTTCAATGTAACGCTTTGATTTTGTTTTAATGGTTTATCTGAGGAACTGCAGCCAAACAAGACAGTAAGACATAAAATCTGCGCTGTCAAAACAATGTATTTTATCACGAAACTATCCTTATTATTGTAAAATACTTTTTAAAAAGGAGATTATAGAAAAATGTCGCTTAAAAGCACAAATGATAATTCGCCAAAAGACAAGTTTCGCAAAATTTGTCTTGAAAAAATAAAATATGCGACCCATGAAAAATATTTTAAAAATTCGCATACGGCCGTGAAAAATTTAAATAAAACGCTTAATGAGCTGCAATTTAAAACAATATCCATGTATATTCCGCTTAAAACTGAAGTTGATATACGGCGTATTTTTCCAAAACTTAGACGAAACAAAACAATTTATGTTCCATTTATGGAATTTGTCAGTTTTAAATTAGTAAAATACAGATTGCCTGTGTGGAAAAAAAAGTTTAATATTTTAGAGCCTGCCAATTCTTGGAGGCGAAGGCAAAAAGTTGATGTGATAGTAGTCCCTGTCATCGGGGTCGATGGGGATTTAAGAAGAGTAGGATTTGGAAAAGGGATGTATGATATGTTTTTTTCTACCCTTAAACCAAAGCCTTTTACCATTTTTATTCAACTTGCGAAATGTTTTACTCAAGAGAAGCTTTGCGAAGCTTACGATATACAGGCAGATATTTATATTACCCCGACAAATATTATGATAAAAAGAGGAAAAAATGTTTTTAGAGTTAGGAATAGGGGCAGTCTGCGCCGTAACTGCAGGCATAGCAGGATTTGTAATAGCAAAAAAAATTGACGCTGCAAATTATGAGATTTACACAATGCAGGCAAAGGCAAGAGCGAAAGCGATAGAACATGAGGCCGAGCTTGTACTCAAAAACGCAAATATCAAAGTTCAAGAAGCCGAGATAGCTGCCAAAAGGCGGTTTGAAGAAGAGGCATTAAGACTTAAAAAAGATTATGTTATCAAGTCAACAGATATTGAAAAGAGAGAGATATCTTTAAAAGAGGATTTTAAAAAACTCTCAAAAGATAAAGAAGAGATAGAAGAGTTCAAAAAAAGAGCCGAAGAGTTAAATCAGGAAGCTGTAAAATTAAAACAGGATTATCAAGCAAAACTCAAAGAAGCTATACGTGTTTTGGAGCATTCAGCCGGACTTACCGAGGGTGAGGCGAAAGATATAATACTAAAAAAAGTAGAAGAGCAGTCAAGAGCAGAGATAGCTCATGTTGTCAGAAAATATGAAGAAGAGGCAAAACAGGAGGCAAAACGAAGGGCAAATTATGTATTGGCACAGGCTACTACAAGGTTTGCGGGAGATTTTGCGGCTGAAAGACTCATAAATGTTGTGAATATCAAAGATGATGATTTAAAAGGGCGTATTATCGGCAAAGAGGGTAGAAATATAAAAACTCTTGAGATGCTTTTGGGAGTGGATATCATTATAGACGATACGCCAAATGCGATAATTTTGAGCAGTTTTAACCTTTACCGAAGAGCCGTTGCGACAAAAGTTATAGAGCTATTGATAGAAGACGGCAGGATACAACCCGCGCGCATAGAAGATATACATGAAAAAGTTAAAGATGAGTTTGAGCAAAGTTTGGTTGAAGAGGGGGAAAATATTGTTATGGATTTGGGACTTACAAAAATTCACCCTGAAATCATAAAACTCATAGGAAGATTAAAATTTCGCGCAAGTTACGGTCAAAACGCTCTTGGACACTCTCTTGAAGTCGCAAATCTTGCAGGCATTATCGCCGCAGAACTTGGCGGAAATGAACAGCTTGCAAAAAGAGCGGGACTTTTGCACGATATAGGCAAAGCTTTAACTCAAGAGTTTGCAGGAAGCCATGTTGATTTGGGGGCTGATGTCTGCAAACGTTATAAAGAACATCCTGTCGTTATCAATGCGATTTACGCTCATCACGGACATGAAGAGGCTACATCTATAGAGGCCGCCGCCGTGTGTGCTGCGGATACTTTGTCTGCTGCGCGTCCGGGAGCCAGAAGAGAAGTGCTTGAGAGCTTTTTAAAGCGCGTTCAAGACATTGAAGATATAGCCAAATCAAAAGAGGGCATCAAACAAGCATACGCTATAAATGCAGGACGAGAGATAAGAGTCATAGCCAATGCAAAGCTTATAAATGACGATGAAGCCGTACTTTTGGCAAAAGAGATAAGCAAAGAGATTGAAGAGAAAGTGCAGTATCCCGGCGAGATAAAAGTTAATGTCATAAGAGAAACAAGAGCTGTGGATTATGCAAGATAGTTTTTACATGTAGTCTGCTGTGCGTTACTAAAAATCAAGGTTAAAGTTTGGAAGATATTATAAAAGATTTGTCTATTTACGGCTATTTGATACTGTTTTTTTACTCATTAGGCGGCGGCATGGTTGCCCTCATAGCCGCAGGCATACTCTCTTCGCAGGGAAGTTTGAATATAGGAATCTGTATAATTGTAGCCGGCGTAGCAAATATTGCAGGCGATGCCGCTTTGGTATGGATTAGCAGATATAATAAAGTTATTGTCATGCCATATATCAAAAAGCAGCGTAGAAAGCTCGCTTTGAGTCATTTGCTCATAAAAAAACATGGCGCAAAAATTATTATTTTTCAAAAATTTATTTATGGGCTTAAAACTTTAGTGCCTTTAGCGATAGGTTTTACTAAATATTCTATGATAAAATTTAACATAATAAGCACATTTGGAGCTTGTTTGTGGGCGCTCACAGTGGGGCTTGGCAGTTATTATGCAGGTACATACTTTGCAAAATTTTTTAATATATTTAACGGTAAACCATACATTGCCCCGCTTCTGCTGCTTGCACTGTTAGGGATTACTTGGGCATATTTTACTTTTGCAACAAGAAAAAAATAATCCCCGACTCTCCGATATTTTAACTGTTGTTGGGTTTTATCGTTCTTATTTACGCCTTAACTCTAAAATAATCTCTTCTGTAATTTGTTCCAATCTTTCAACAGATGCGATATCGCATCTCTCTCTAAGAGAGTGCGGAAAATGTATATTAGGACCTATGGAAACAGTCTGTAAAAAGTGGTTTTTGTTTTCAAAAATACCACATTCAAGCCCTGCATGAACAGCTTGAAATGGAACATTGTCAAAAAATTTAAGAGCGGCTTTTTGAACCTTTTTTGCAAACGGCGTTATAGTCGGCTGCCATGGGAGCGAACAGTTTTTTATCTCTGCTTTGAATCCAAAAGAGTTTAAAAAATCAACCGTCTCTTGGCATAGATATTTTAACTCATTTTTATTCATGCTCCTTGCAAAAAAATCTACTTGAGCACTGTTTGCATCTGTTTTTATAGTGGACAGATTTATACTGCTCTCCGTCATTTTAAGTTTGTCGTTGTATGAACGAACTCCCTGTTTAAAAGAGGCCAATGCATCTATAATTTTTTTTGAATCTGTTAAAACAGCGCTTTCGTACTCTATCTCTTTTACATGTAAGGCGCTGTTTTTAAACTTAATCTCTTTTGATGCATAAATGACGGCTTTGGCGGCTTTTGGTATAGAATTTATCCTCTCGCCGCCGTTTATGGATACAATATCGCATTGTGCAGATTTTAACTCATCTGCCAAAATCTTAATGGCATTTGGAATATTTTTATCTATATCCAATCCCGAATGTCCTCCGTCCAAATCTTTTATGCTTATCTCGTAAGTTTTAAAATTAGATTTTGCAGACTCTCTTTGTATCTTCATGCAGCCTGATATTTCTGCGCCTCCCGCACAACCTATAACTATAACTCCTTCCTGTTCACTGTCAAGATTTAGAAGATAACGAGCCGTCAATTGATGTTCCAAACTGTTCGCACCGATCAATCCTACTTCTTCATCTGATGTAAAAAGCAGTTCTATATCGTCAAATTTTTGCATCATGTTCAGCATCAAAGCAACGCCTATGCCATTGTCTGCTCCAAGAGTTGAGTTTTTGGCTCTTATCCAGCCCTCTTTTTCATACATTTCAACATTCGGCGCATCTCCAAGGCAAACCATATCATAATGCGACTGCAGACAAAGAAGCGGTTTTTTATTTTGACATAAAATATTATCTGCTTTATCTATTTTTGCCTCATAACCGCAAGATGCGGCAAAAGAGACTATAAAATCCCTCATTTTTGAAGCTTCAAAACTGCATCGCGGCACTTTAGCAAAACTTTTAAATATCTCTATCGTATCCATTTTTTCAGCCTTATAATTTTTATAAGTTATGCTATTATTTCTATTTTAAAATCAAACTTAAAAAGGTGCGGCAGTGAATGAAAAATCAAAAATTCAAAAAGAGCGGGCAAGCAACTGGAAAGATATAAAACCATTAAGAGATATGATAAACAACCTGCCCGATATTCATGCAGAAATAATTTTTGGCGATACATTTGCGCTTGCTTTATCCGATTTAACTCATGAAGATTATATAAAAATAGAAAATACCGCGCGTTCTCTTTGTTCATGGAGAAAAGGACCGTTTCAAATCGGCACTCTTTTTATAGATACGGAGTGGAAAAGTTTTATTAAGTATAATATTTTGCGTCCGCATTTTAATTTAAGCGGCAAAAAAGTAGCGGATATCGGCTGCAATAACGGCTATTATCTTTTTAAAATGCTTGAAGATAAACCGAAAAAATTGACAGGATTTGACCCGACTCCTCTTTTTTGGTCTCAATTTGATTTTATCAACCATTTTGCAAAAACAGATATAGTTTATGAACTTTTGGGCGTAGAAGATTTGCCAAATTACGGTGAAAAATTTGATGTGATTTTCTGTCTTGGCGTTTTATACCACAGAAGCGACCCGATTGAGTGTTTAAAATCACTAAAGGCTGCTCTTGAAGCAAACGGGGTGCTGTTTTTGGATACTTTCATGATTGATGGAGATGAAAATATAGCATTATGTCCACAAAAAAGTTATTCTAAAATCCAAAATATCTATTTTATTCCAACTATTAATACGCTGCGAAGCTGGTGCGAAAAAGTCGGTTTTAAAAATTTTGAACTGCTGGCAGTAAAATCTACAGACATACATGAGCAGCGAAAAACGGAGTGGATTTTAGGACAGAGTTTGGAAGATTTTTTAGATCCAGATGACAATTCTAAAACCATAGAGGGCTATCCCGCTCCAAAAAGAGCTTATGTAAAGGTTTCGCTGTAATTATAAATTACAGATAGTTCAGCCAAAACGGAAGAGATTTTTGTTCGGCTTTTACGGTTGTACTCTCTCCATGTCCGGGATAAATTTTTAGATTCTCTTTTATTTTTAAAAATTTTAAAATACTTTTTTTCATATCTTTAGGCGAACTGTATGGAAAATCCGTTCTTCCTATTGAATTTTTAAATATAAAATCCCCGCTGAAAAGCGCTCCATCTATTTTAATTGCGCTGCAGCCGGGCGTATGTCCGGGAAAATGTAAAAATTCTACTTCAGTGCCGCCAATTTCAAATTTTTCATCTTCTTTTACTTCAAAATCAGGCACAGAAGAGTCCATGCCATATCCGAAAGGATCATTCAACAGCATAAATATATCGGGTTTTGGAGTATATAATGGGATTTTTAATTTAGTCTGCAATTCGCAGTTAGACCAGACATGGTCAAAATGCCCATGCGTATTGAAAATAGCTATTGGATTTTGCACATTTTCTATCACCCACTCGGCGGCGTCCATACCGGGATCTATAATAATTTCGCCTTCAGGCAGCCAGATAATATAACAATTTGTCTCCAATACTCCCATCGGTTTTGATACTGTTTTAAACATTTTATACCTTTTATCTCCTTTTTAAAACAAATGGTAGCAAATTTTTTTAAATAAAAATATTTTGTGATGATTAATATTTTTCTTTTTCAAAAGAATTAATTAATAGTTGTTTTAGTACAATCTAATTATCTATTTATAAAGCGAGAATTATTTTTATGGAGGGCATCATGAAAGAAGTGCCGTTTTACAAACCATTGACCGATAAAATGGAATTTACGTATATAAGCGAGGTTTTAGAAGGAAATAAGCCTTCAAAAATAGACCAGCTTGAGGAAAGCGCTGCCAAATTTATAGGCTCAAAATATGCCATTGCCACATATAATGGAACAGCCGCATTGCATCTTGCCATGTGCGCTTTGAATATGAAACGCGGTGATAAATTTATATGTTCCGTAAATTCAGCTCCAACTGTAGCGGAAGTTGTAAGACATTTTGATGCCGAACCTATATTTGTGGATATTGATACAGATGACTTTAACATGGATATCGCAAAACTTGAGCAAACGCTTGCCAAAGAGACTCATAAAAAACTTAAAGGCATACTTGTGCCTCATGTTGGCGGACAGCCTTCAGATATGAATCCTATTTACGAACTTGCAAAAAAATATAATGTAGAAGTTATTGACGATGCCGTAAGCGCTTTTGGAGCAGTATATAACGACAAGAAAATAGGTACTCTTGATTCTGCTATGTCGTGTTTTAGATTTTCTCTGCAGCTTAGATACAGTATCGGCGGCGGCGGAATAATAACAATGGCTGATGAAGAGTTATATAAAAGAGCAAAACTTCTCATGAATCATGCGATAGTCAGCAATGGATGGGATAAATATGGCAATTTAGGTTATATATACGATGTAGTTGATATAGGCGTCAAATATGACATTAACGAAATCAGCGCAGCTTATGTATTGGGACAGATTGAAAAAACGAATAAAACAATAGCACGCAGAAAAAAGATAGCCGCAATTTATAATGAAGCTTTTGAAGACTGCCACAACATAAAAACGCCTGTTGTTAAAAGAGAACATATATATACGCAATATATTATTAAAGTGAATAAAAACCGCGACAAATTTGCAAAAGACTTAAAAGAAGCGGGAATATTTACGGGGCTTCACTATATACCATTGCATCTTTTGACTTACTATAAAACAAAGTACGGTTTAAAAGTCAATGACTTTCCGTCGGCGCTTACAAACTATCAACAGATACTCTCTTTGCCGATTTATGCGGCGATGAGCGATGATGATGTAGAATATGTGTGCGAGACGGTGAAAAAAATCGCGAAACATAGTGTTTAAACGTTTATTTGTTTCATGGATAGAAAAATATCTATATTGTCCTTCATTTTTAGAGTATTTTGTCGCTTATATGCTTTTGCCGTTGAGTTTTTTATGGTCTTTGTGCGCAAAAATCAGGCGCTCTTTAAAAAATCCCGTTGATTATCGTATACCGATTATAAGCATTGGAAATCTAACTGTAGGCGGCAGCGGAAAAACTCCGATTTGTATCGCTATAGCAAAAGAGATGACAAAGCCCGCGATTGTTTTAAGAGGATACGGTCGCTTATCAAAAGGGTTAGTTTTGGTAAGCAGTTTCGGAGAAATTTTATGCGATGTGAAAACAAGCGGAGATGAAGCGATGCTTTACGCTAAAGAGCTTAAAAATGCGCTTGTTATAGTAAGCGAGGATAGGGTTTTGGGCGTGCAAAAAGCAAAAGAGCTTGGCGCGCAAGTTGTTATCTTGGATGATGGCTTTGGTAAAATAAATATCAAAAAATTTGATATTCTGATCCGTCCGAATCCAAAACCCGCAAACAGTTTTTGCCTTCCGTCCGGCGCATATAGAGAGAGTATCTCAAACTATAAAAATGCCGATCTGGTTTTGGAAGATGGCATTGATTTTGAACGCAATGTTACGATACTGAACAAAACAAAAAAGATGATTTTAGTAACAGCCATAGCAAATCCTTCACGCCTTGACAGGTTTTTGCCACTTTCCGTAACGGCAAAGTTTTTTTTCCCCGACCACCACATGTTTACGCGAGATGAGTTGGCAAATATTTTACGCCAAAGCGGCGCGGACTCTATTCTCACTACAACAAAAGATGCTGTAAAAATGGAAGGATTCGGCTTGCCGCTCTCTATTTTGAAACTCAATATCTCTTTAAAAGCGAATGTTAGAAAAAAGATAGGAGAGTATATTTTAGCTTAGCAGCTTAAACGCATGTATTGTTAAAATTTTCATAAAAATCCTCTATATTGTCCATAAAAACGCTCTTTTTGAAACAATATTAAATATTTGTCTCTTATAAAAAAATTTTATATTTGTGTAAAATCGTTACATATTAACTTTTTTTATTTTTCAATAATGTTTTTTTAATAACAAGGTAAGTAATAAATAATTAGAATTGCGTTATCCAATCTCCATTAAAGGAAATTTCAAATGTTAGGATATTTTTCTAAATATTTAACGCGTGGGACAGGGGTATGTAGCGTTTCATCACATGAAACGACTCAAGTTAGCGCTGGTATTTCAGCGTCTTTTGGCAAAATAGCCAAGCCGTTAGCGCTTGCATCTGTTCTGTTTTTATTGGGCGGATGTAGTGGCGGTGGCGGAAATAGCGGAAGCGAAGATAAGGGCGGCTGTACAGACAGATCATATAATATCGCATCTGTAGCCGCAGGTACAACTTATTCTCTTGCTCTTGCAAGCGACGGTAAAGTTTATGTATCGGGACAAAACAGTGTTGGACA
Organism: Campylobacteraceae bacterium; assembly: GCA_031270285.1. Classification (GTDB taxonomy): domain Bacteria; phylum Campylobacterota; class Campylobacteria; order Campylobacterales; family Campylobacteraceae; genus JAIRKW01. The sequence continues at coordinate 12,598 of JAISXY010000025.1, read as the reverse complement.
AATTGGTTTCGACTCTTCACTGTCTGTAACCCCATTTACCAACTTAGCTTTTTTTGACGATAAGGATATTGTTGCCATATCTGCAGGCGGCAGTCATTCATTTGCGCTTTCGCGTAACGGCGTTGTTTATGCGAGCGGAGAAAATGGCAATAGTCAGCTTGGACTTGATACTACAGCAGATCAACCTGTATTTATCGAAGTTAACTCTTTAATCGGCAAAAATATTACCGCCATATCAGCAGGCGTTGCTCATTCTCTTGCCGTTGATGGCGATGGCGCTCTTTATGTGGCTGGAGACAATAGCAACGGCAGAACGGGACTGTCAACCGAATCAGGCAACACCAATACATTTACTGCAATTACTGATTTAAGTGGTGTAAAAATTGTTGCCGTATCGGCAGGAGAGGCTCATTCGCTTGCTATTGACAGCGACGGTAAAGTTTATGCGGCCGGATACGGTAAGGACGGCAGAACAGGACTTGGCACTTCAATCCTTACCAATAATGAAAAACTCTCTTTTACAGCAGTTCCATTTCCTGACGGTGTAAAAATTGTCGCCGTATCGGCAGGATATGATCACTCTTTGGCTATTGCAGAAGATGGAGCGCTTTATGTGGCGGGAGATGCAAGCGACGGCAGACTCGGCATAGGCACTGGTAGCAATCAAGGTGCATTTACAAAAGCTGATATTACCGCTTTAAGCGGCAAAGTAATCGTTGCTGCAGCCGCAGGCGACAAGCACTCTGTTATACTTGCGAGTGATGGCAGAGTTTATACGGCTGGAGCCAATAGTAACGGCAGAACGGGACGCGGAACTGTATCGGGCAACACCGACACATTTATTCAGGTTGTTGCGCCCGATAAAAACATTACCGCCATAGCGGCAGGTTTTGAACACTCTCTTGTGATTTCCGATGAGAGTGTAGTTTATGCGACAGGCGAAAACGGCAATGGACAGCTTGGTCATGACGGCACAACTGATGTTAATGTCTTTACGCTGTCAAAATCGCTTTTGGATTGATTAAAAATAAGATAGTCTGTTTTTTGGTAACGGCTTCACATTTAATTTTCGGGAGGGTTTTTATCCTCCTGTTTTTTATCTTCATTATTCTTAAAAAACGAGATTTCATCTTATTCGTTCATGCATTTTAGCTTTCTGTTTTATCGCAGCCAACGATATTATTTGTTTGTCCGCCCTTTCCATTTCTCTCATGCGAACCGTTAAAAACGATGCGGCAAGGCTATTACATGGATAAAACCACTTTTTGCTTCTTGCAGTAACAGAGGGGAATTTGCAGGACAAATAGAAACTTTGAAAGCCAAATTCAGATACATTTGTTTTCTCCAATTACGGACATAAAGCATATTTATGTAAAATTTTTGCCGATAAAACTGTCATGCTAAAATATTTTTTATCTTTTGTAAGATATTATTACGGGCAGATTTTGATTAGGATAGATTTATGGGAAGAGCATTTGAGTATCGTCGTGCAGCAAAGGAAAAACGCTGGGATAAAATGTCTAAAGTTTTTCCAAAACTTGCAAAAGTCATAACAGTCGCCGCAAAACAAGGCGGGAGCGACCCTGAGATGAACTCCAAACTTCGCACGGCAATTTTAAACGCAAAAGCGCAAAATATGCCAAAAGACAACATTGAAGCAGCGATAAAAAGAGCTTCGGGTAAAGATGAACAAGACATCAAAGAGATACATTATGAAGGTAAATCTCCTCATGGAGCGCTGATATTTGTGGAGTGCGCTACAGACAATCCCGTAAGAACCGTTGCAAATGTAAAAGCGCATTTTGGCAAATGCGGCGGGCAGATACTGCAAAACGGCTCGCTGGAGTTTATGTTTTCAAGAAAGGCGGTTTTTGAGTTTGAAAAACCTGCAAATTTAACTAAAGACGATTTGGAACTTGCCTTGATTGACGGCGGACTTGAAGAGTTGGATGAAAATGAGGGTATTTTTTATGCTTATGCGCCGTATTCCGACTTTGGTTCTTTATCTTCAGCGCTTGAATCACTCGGCATAGAACCTAAAAAAGCAGCACTTGAGTATATACCGAATACTCCTGTAGAATTCAGTGAAGAACAGCTTGCCGATATAGAAAAACTCATAGACCGTTTGGAAGATGATGATGATGTGCAGGCAGTTTATACAAATATAGCGTAGTTTTAGGCAGATTAAAAAAAATTTCTAAAAGGTTCTTAAAATTTTTATTTAATTTACTTGCTTTTTTAACCATTTTTTAGATAGAATTTACCTTAAACTTTGATACAAAAGGCCTAAAAATGAAAGTATCTATCTTAATTAAGATCTTAATAAGCGTAATGCTGTGCAGTTTTTTATTTATTGGATGTGGAAGCGGAACAGGTGAAAGCGGTAGTGATACAAATGGTACAGGCGGTACGGGTGGTACAGGCGGCGGAGACGATGGAGGCGAAGCTGAAACAACAGCCCTGCTTGATTATTATTCAATAGAGAACAATATGTCAGATCCAGTCAATGGATTGTTGTATATAAGAAATCGTCCTGAAATAACAAATAAAATCATAGATAGTGGCATTTCTTTAAAACATATAACTTATCATAATGTTGCAAGTAGTTTAGCTAGAAATTTATTTGTATATTTAACGGAAGAGGCATGGGTAGATACTCCTTGTAAAAGCATATGGTATGATACTGAAATACCGTTTTATTGTGCTGCATTTGTTGCAAATGGCGCTCTTGGTGGCGTTTCTTTACAGCCAAATGTTTACAGTGCAATAGTTGCTTTTAATAGTAATGATATTATAAATTGCGGTGGCGAAACATGTGATGTAACATTAACCCTTCGGGTAAATCCTAATTATTATAAAATAAGAGAGTTAGATACTATACCAATAAATGAATTCAAATATGCATTTACCAGCGGAATAGATGGCACTACCAGAGGAGATATTTTAAAAAGCATAGAAAATTCAGCACAAAGCGTAAGCATACAAATAGCAAGAATATTTTCTTTACCAGACACAGATCCTCTATATTTGCAGGTACAATATAATATTGAAGCTTATATAGATCAATTGGGCATGAATCAACCTGCTGCATTTTATAGAACCAAAGAAGATATAGATGGTTCAGCCACCGGATTAGTGCATAAAGGTGCTATATATACGGTTAAAACCGCATATGAAAATGGCGGTCTGTATAGCTGGTTTTCTATCAGCGGTTCAAAAATTAACCTAAATTGGTAATAAAAGTCGGCAATTTAGCCGACTTTATTTTACTTAATAAAACTTTTCTGATTTTCTTATCTATGATTTGATAATTTTATTTCTTACACTAAGATGATAAGCCTCCAATTTAAACAATCAAAAATATAAAATTTGTAATGCCGATAGCGTTCTAATCGTAATGACATAGCAGCGTTGAACAGCTTGTCAATGCTACAATGTCAGACATAGCCAAAGAGGGAGTTCATTATAACGACTCGAGCAAAAGAGTTATTTGGGGAAGCAACGGATATACTCTTATCTTGGACAGAAATGGTAAAATAGAGACGGTGTTTGCACCTAATAAGTCAATCAATTATTTTTATGACAATGCAAACGAAGTGTATTATGACAAAACAAAAGAGGCTTTTAATTTAATACAAAGGGTAAAAAAAATGGCTCGGACTTTAATTATTGAAATATGGGACAGTGGAGATTGGAACATAGAAGATAATAATCTCTCTGCTGAAAATAAATTGAACACTAAAGCACCTCTGGGCATTTTTCGTGAGGACAAAGGCAAAATAACTTATCTATATGATTATGGAATAGATGAAAAATGCATAAAAATAGCGAAAGAAGAAGGCGGAGCATATCTTGAGAGATGTGTTTTTAAACACGAACAACATACCTTTGAAGGTGATTTTATAGACGCTTTTTTGTATATTTATAATAAACTAAAAGCATATCATGAGGCGGAACAAAAAGGATATACAAATGGCAAAGCAAAAGCTGGTTGAAGTCCTCGCTGCTACCGTAGTAGAAGAAGCCAAAAAACAAGCGCCTGTCGTTACGGGGGAATTACAGAGAAGCATCAGCATACTTTCTATGAACGATAATGAAGCTATCGTCGGACATACTGCTACTGCAAACATACTTATTACGCATAATTATGAAAGGATAATTTATCCTATTTTTGTTCACGAAGGAACAGCGCCTTATATAATAGAACCGAACAAAAAAAAGCTTTGGCGTGGGGTAAAGGCGGCAACGTTTTTGTCCGCAAAAGAGTAAAACATCCGGGCATAAAAGCTAACCCTTATTTCGCAAAGGCGCTTGAAAGCCCAGAAATAGATAAGGTTATCTCAAATTACGGAGACGATGTCGTAAAAAATTTATCTCTTGATATTGAGAAGAGCTGGGGTAAAAAATAACACTGCACCGACAATTACTGTTCCTCCTACCACTAACCCTGCAAAAAAATTACCATCTATTGTTATGTTTATATTATTTATAATCTGCTTTTTTGGCTTTAAAAAAGAACATGCGGACAATAAAAAGCTTAATACACTACTTATAATACCTATAGGTTCCAAAGGTACCTCCGAAAAAATATAAGAGATATTGTAGCATAATAGTTTAGAATTGTTTAGAAAAAATGATATAATATGTAAAATGAAAGGTAAAAGATGGCAGTTAAAAAATTTAATTTATATGCAGCAAAAATATTAACATATCTCTACGAGAATTTTCCTACACCAAAAGACATAGATACATATAACTTTGTTAAAAAAGAAGATATGGATGAAGAAATACCTATGAAGTATTACGACAATGACGAAACCTATATAAACCTAAGTATGGAGCCAGACGCTACAGGTAATACTATTCCACAAGACGAAGTTTACAACAGGATTTGTTCCAATACGATATGGTGGCTTGAAAATGAAGGATTTATATCTTTTGCAAAGCCAGACGCAAGAGCAACAGGCGCTAATTATGACGGCTTCTTTTTAAGAGTTGTAATTACAGGCAAAGGGCTTACAGCATTACAAAAAGGAGTACTTTGTGGTGATGAAAGCAGACCTATCATTGAAATAATTAAAGAGGCTATTATTAATAACTCGATGAATACAATATGGAATTTACCATCCATACTATATAAAGCTTTAAATCTGTAGAACGTTAAATGATATAAGCTCTCCCACCCCTCTTAACCCTCAACACCTCTGCATGACTTGCCGCAAGCGCTAACGCCCAGTATCTATCTGCATGCCCATGTTCATTTCGGTCCGCATCATACAAAAATCCTTTCGCACCCGCCTTACGTTTAATTGCGTGGATGTCTGCAATAAGCAAAAGTCTTTTAGATTTAATCGTCTTATTGCTATTTTCAGCTTGCTTTTTTCTTAAATAAAATAAGCGCTGCGCTAAAAAAAACGACGCCAAGTAAAAACATTTTTGTAAATAAAGGGAGTGCGATAGTAAAACTTATATCTTTTAAAAATATACCTTTTATCAGAGTAATATAATATTTTAATGGGATAAGGTCAGATACGGGCTGAAGCCAAAGCGGCATATTTTCCACAGGAGTTGAAAAACCTGAAAGCAAAAATGACGGCAATAAAAAGACGAAAGAGCCTAAAATCGCCTGCTGCTGCGTTTTGCACAAAGACGAGATAAAGAGTCCAACTCCGGATATTGTAAACAAAAAAATGATAACACCAAGATAAAGCAGTAAAAGCGAGCCGCGAAATGGAACTTCAAAATAAAAAATCGCTAAAGATAAAATAACGGAAGAAACTGCTATACTGATAACAAGTCCCGGTATTAATTTACCAAGCAGTATCTCATGCGGACGAAGCGGCGAGACCAAAATCTGCTCAAATGTGCCGAGCTCTTTTTCTCTGGTTATTGATAATGCGCTCAAAATAATAGCAAGCAGCATTGTAATGGAACAGAAAAGATTCGGCACTATCCACCAAAAATTGTTTAAATTTTGATTATAGAGATAGCGCGAGTATATTTTCAAAGGACTTTTGGTCTCCTCTTGCGCTTGAAACTGCGTTAATATTTGTAATATATAACTCTCAACAATTTGTGCGGTATTTGAACGGCGTCCATCAAGTATAAGCTGTATTTTTGAATCTTGAGCGCCTAATTTTTTGCTAAAATCATCAGGTATAACTATGAAACCTATTATCTTTTTTACATCTATCATCTTTTTTGCATCATCATAGTTTTGTATATTTATCAAACTTTCTATATAATTTGAACCCTTCAATGACTGTATAAATTCCCTGCTTTGATAACTCCCATCTCTGTCAAAAACCGCTAAATTTATATGTTTTACTTCTGTCGTAGCCGCAAATGAAAAAATAAAAATCTGTAGCAGAGGCGGCACTATAATAATAAACATACTTCTTTTATCATTTTTTATAGCCAAAAACTCTTTTTTAATAAGCGCTAACAGTCTCATTCAATACCTTTTTTGGATTTTACCAAAACACATAAAAATAAAACTGTTCCGATTACTATTATCGCCATAATACTTATTAAAAATATATCATAAACATTTCCCGCTAAAAACAGTGTCTGTATGGAGTTTACAAAATACCTTGCGGGTATGACATGAGTTAATACCTGCAGCCAATCGGGCATATTTTCTATCTCAAATAAAAATCCCGACAGTAAAAATGCAGGTAAAAAAGAGCTGACAAGCGATATTTGAGCGGCTAAAAATTGATTTTTTGTAAAAACAGAGATTAGGAGTCCGCTTAAAAGAGCAGGAAAAAGATATATTGCACCCATCAAAAAAAGTATCAGCAAACTGCCTCTAAAAGGTATCTCATACCAAAAACAAGCTACCAAAAAACAGAGCAGTAACGAACCCATAGCGAGTGTAAAATAGGGTATTATTTTACCTATGATTATCTCCAGCATGGAAGTTGGCGTTGCCATTATCGCTTCCATGGTACCTCTCTCCCACTCTCTTGCGATAACAAGCGAGGTTAGCAGTGTTCCTATCATGGTCAAAATTACGGCAATTGAACCCGGAATTAAAAAATATCTGCTTGAAACAGGCGGATTAAACCAATATCTTGATTCTATTTTTGTATCATAAGCAGTTATAATATTATTTTGCTGTGCCCATAGAGAGATGATGCTATTTACATATTTTTGTATAAAACCCGCAAGATTCGGTTCTGTTGCATCTACCAAAAGTTGAATTTTGTAGCTGTTTTCTCTGCCGAACTCACCGTCTATCTCTAAAATTGCCTTTATTTTATTATTTTGTATCATGCTCATAAAAATCTCTTTATTTTTATCTTCCGTAACAATAAAATATTTTGATCCTCTAAAAGATTCTACGAGTCCCCTTGCATGACTGCTATCGCTTTTTGATATTATTCCCAGCGGTATATTTTTAGCGTCAAGCGATACGGCATATCCCATCAAAAAAAGCAGTAAAAGCGGTAATATAAAAACTATCAAAAGTGCGCTCGGATCCCGCATTATCTGCAGATTTTCTTTTTTAATTAGTGTTACAAGATGTTTTTTGTTCATTTTTTAGTATTTACCCTCTTCATCATACTTTTTGATAAGATATATAAAAGCATCTTCCATGGAGGCTGTCGGCGACACTTGCGCTTTCAACTCATCAGGCGTTCCTACGGCTATCGCTTCACCTTTATATATAAGCATTATTTTATCACAGTATTCGGCTTCGTCCATAAAATGCGTAGTTACCATTACGGAAACTCCTCGCTTTGCTATACCGTTTATATGCGTCCAAAACTCTTTTCTTGTGATAATATCAACGCCTGAAGTCGGCTCGTCCAAAAACAAAACAGATGGCTCATGCATCAAAGAACAAGCAAGCGACAGGCGCTGCTTAATGCCTAAAGGCAATTCATTAGCATTCGTGCGCAAATATTGTCTGAAATTAAAAATATCTATTATTGTATCTATTTTTTGACGAACATTTTTTACCTCATACAATCTTGCAAAAAAATTGAGATTGTCTTTTAGTTTTAAATCGCCGTAAAGTGAAAATTTCTGTGCCATGTAGCCAAGATTTTGTCTGACATTCGTATCTTTTAAGTCTCCTCCAAGCACTTTAGTTTCGCCAAAAGTCGGCGTTAAAAGTCCGCAGAGCATTTTAAATGTAGTTGATTTTCCAGCTCCATTTGGTCCTAAAAGTCCAAAAACTTCGCCTGAATTTACCGTAAAATTTATATTTTTGACGGCTGTGAATTTACCGAATTTTTTTGTTAAATTTCGTACGGTTATCACATTTTTTTGCTTTGGCAAATCAAGCATTATATTTGCTAAACTGGAATGCGCTTTTGTCTTGACGCCCAAAATATCAAGAAACGCATCTTCAAAACTTGGTTTTATGTCAGAAGCTTTTATATTATTTCCAACTCTGTTTAAAACTTCATTTGGAAAATTCGCATCTTTTTGCAGTATGGTTTTTATGTATGAGCCTACAAGCGTAGCATCAAGCAAAGCGTCAGATTCTAAAATAGAACTTACCGCCTCTCTTTTATCAAAAAAATCTCCCTTTATCTTAAATACTCTCCCTTTTAATCTCTTCATTATTTCATTAGGGCAACCATAGTATAAAATATTGCCTTTATTCAGTAAAAGTACGCTATTGCACATTTGCGCTTCGCTTAGATATGATGTACTCCAAATGACAGCTATATCATCATCTAAAAACGAATGTATCATATTCCACAAATCCCGTCTTGATATAGGATCAACTCCAACGCTTGGTTCGTCCAGAAACAAAATTTTAGGTTTTTTTATAAGGGCGCATGCAAGAGCAAGTTTTTGTTTCATTCCTCCTGATAAATTGACTACTTTTCTTGCGCTGAATTGATTTAATTTTGTGAACTTAAGCAGTTCGTATATGCGTATATCGGCATGAGCTATGTTTTGCAAAGAGGCATAAAGCCGTAAATTTTCCAAAACGCTTAAATCTTCATAAAGTCCGAATTTTTGCGGCATATATCCGATTTGTTCTAAAAATTCATTGCTTGTGTCGGGCATTTTTCTGCCCAAAACCTTAAGTTCGCCGCTGTCAAACTTCATGAGTCCGGTAAGCAGGCGGATAAGAGTAGTTTTTCCGGAGCCGTCAGGTCCTACGATCCCCGTTATTTCGCCGCTTTTGGCAATAAAATTTATTTTATCAAGAACAATATTACCTTTAAAAGATTTTGTAATATCGCGTGCATAAACTGCTGTCATTTTTTTAGTTTTATAGTTACGGGCATTCCCTGTTTTATCCTTTTGTCCGAATCTTTTATTAAAACTCTGAAGCGATAGACAAGGTCAGATCTTAACTCTATCGTTTCAATATTTTTAGGAGTAAATTCGGCTATCGGCGATATATTTCCGATAATGCCCAAATAAGGTTCTTTGCGTACGTCCGTATATACCAAAACTTCATCTCCCTGCGAAATAGCTCCGAGATTGGATTCGTCTGCATAAGCTTTTACCCAAAACTCATCTTGCCTTGAAAGTTCCAATACTCTATCGCCCGGATTTACTATAGCGCCCTCCTCTTTCAATCTTGATAGGATAATGCCGTCAAACGGCGATTTAATAACGCTATCCTCCAAATCCCGTAAAGCAGATTTTAAAGTCGCCTCCAGAGATGCGACAAGTGCGTTTTGAGCTTTTATATCTTCGTCCTGATAGCCTTTCACACGCATTTCATAAAGTGCTTTAGCTTTTTTAAATGTGCCCATAGCCGCTTCATGTTTATATTTTGCATTTAAATACTCCTCTTTTGAAGTAGCATTTTTTTTGAAAAGAGCATCTTGTCTTTCAAGCACATCTTCCGCCAATTTAAGATTGGCATAAGCAGATTCAAGTTCGCCGTTAGCTTCGTCAATATCCTCTTTTCTGAAACCATTTTTAAGTTTATCAAATTTTATCTTTTCGGCATTAAGTCTTGCTTTTATTTCGGCTATATTGTTTCTCAAATTATGACTATCCAATCTTACCAAAACTTCATCTTTAACTACGCTGTCGCCCTCGTCTTTATTTATTTTATCTATTTTGCCCAAAAAACGAAATCCAAGATTTACCGTTCTTGTATCTACGTTACCGTAAAACAATAAATCCTCATTTTTCGGATACTTGTAGATATACAAAAAAACTATAATTACTGCGAGTATGCAGGACAAGATAAAAATGAGAGGTTTTTTCATTGTATCGCCTTTATTTATATTAGAGTGATATAATAACAAAATTTTACTTAATAAAATTCATAAATTAATAAAAGGTTTTAAAGTTTATGGTAGGTACAGATATAATTGAAATCAAACGATTTGAAAGATTTTTGGAACATTTTGCCGAAAAAGCACTTGAAAAATATCTTGACAAAGATGAGATAAAGCTCGTTAAAAACGCTCAAAGTGCGGCTGGATTTTTTGCTGCCAAAGAGGCTGTATCCAAAGCTTTAGGACTTGGTATCTCAAAAGAGTGCGGTTTTTTTGACATAAAAATTTATAAACTTCCAAACGGAGCGCCCTCTTTCACGCTCTCGCCGCATCTTATCAAAACTTATAAAATCACCTCTTTATCGCTTTCCATATCTCATGACGGAGGTTTTGCAATAGCTATAGCAGTCATTGAGGGCAAGCTTCCCAAAAAACAGAAATTAAGCCATTAAGCTCGTTTTTATATAAAATCTATTTTGAAAGGTATGAAAAAACGGTAAAACGGTAAAAATTCATAAAAAAACGTTTATTGAAAAAACAGATGTTCAATTACAATTTTTACTCCTATTGCGATTAAAACTACCCCGCCGATAAATTCCGCTTTTGATTTGAATTTTATTCCGAACATGTTGCCTATTATTACGCCGCATATTGATATAAAAAATGTTACTATTCCGATTATCAGTGCGGCTTGATATATATTGGTATTAAAAAAAGCAAATGTTATGCCGATGATCAGCGCATCTATACTGGTCGCAACAGCTAAAATCAATATCTTTGCATGTCCGAAAGGATTTTGATCTGTTTTTTCTTCTTTTTTCTCTTTTGATAAACTGTCTATTACCATTTTTCCGCCGATAAATCCAAGCAAAATAAATGCGATCCAATGATCTGATTCTTCAATTTTATTTGCAAAATAGATACCCGCAAAGTAGCCTATTATGGGCATAAAAGTTTGAAAAAAACCAAAATATGCGCTCGGAATTATTATCTCTTTCAGATTTGGTTTTTTTACCGATAAACCCAATACTGCTGATGCGGCAAATGCATCCATTGCCAATCCTACGGCGATTAAAATAATTTCTAATAAACCCACAAAATTCACCTTTTATTTATGATATTTTTATCCTATTGCAAAGTAAAACTTATAGACTGGCGGCAGTCTCTTGTCTTAATCTTTTTACACTCATTAATTTATTGCTCATTAGTTTAACTATTCAAAAAATATTTGTCAATCATCTGATTTCAAATGCTCTATGTAGTCCAAGATTTTTACAAATCCATTTTCAAGCATATATTGAGGCGGTTTTTGTTTTGGGTTAAATGCGCTTATATTGCCCTTGAAGTATTTCAATTTTTCTTCTACAAAATCATTTATTATCTCTATTTTCGGCTCTACTCCAAGCTCTTTTCCCGACCTTTTTCGCACCAATAATCCCGCAATTTTTTCCAATAACTTTTCATCTGTTATCTGAACCAGCAATTTTTCAAACTCCATAGGCGGTGTTTCTTTGGCATTTTCTATCCACATGCAAGCCAAAATCGGACGCAAAACATAAAAATATTTTTTAATTTTGACATTTTCCTCTTGTAAATATTTTCTATAATTTCCCTCCGCCATGTGCAGATAATGATATATAGACGAAATCGGCGAAAAATAGTGCTTTGACAACTGTTCCAAAATACCGTAAAAATAGTCGTCTTTGCGGTAAATTATCGGGGATTTAAGCCATTCAAACAGCACGGGGTTTGATTTGTTTGCCAAAAACAGCGCCTTCCTCAAATCCCATCCAGCATAGTCAAATTCATCAACTATAGGATACTCTATCACATCGCACTTTGGAAGGATATTTAGATACCAGTTTTTACAATGAACATAGATAAAGCGCACATCATAATCGCTGTCCCAAGACTCAAATCCCCAAGCTCTCGAACCTGATTCTACCGCATACAATATCCTGACATCATGCTCTTTTTCTATCTCGCACAGTTTCCGTTTTATGGCTTCCAAAGTTATATTTTTCATGTTTATTTATCCTTTCATGCAACGCTTGTCATCATCTCTTTAAAAGCGCAAATTTTACCGTTTTTTTATCCATATCTTATTCTCTTCCGATGCTTTGTAGTTGTAAACAGGTTTTATAATTTTTAATATATTGGCAGTTGGATGTATAGCAGCGCTAATATCATTCATCTTTTTATAAGCCATCGGACTTTTTCATGTAAAAGCCTTTCAACCCCCGCCGACAAAACGTAAAAATTCAACGCTGTCATTCTCTTTTAACTCATGTGTTTTCCAGTTTTCACGTTTTATGACATTCATATTCACGGCTGCCGCCATGACTTGATTTTCTATCCCAAGCTCTTTTATCAACTCTTCTATCGTT
>JAISXY010000068.1 GCA_031270285.1 Campylobacteraceae bacterium | reverse complement strand
TATAACAGTCCGAAATCGGATAAGTAAAGTATTATTTTTAAGCAAAAGTAGAATATTATTAGTGCAAAAACTTAAAGGATAAAAGATGAAAATACGATACTCCGTAGATAATATTCACTGCCAAAAATGCGCAAATACCATATTAAATTCATTAAGCGACGAATTTACAGGCGTTGAGATTTTGCTTGATAAAAAGCCAAGAGAGATCATTGTAGAACTTGAAGTCCATCAAGAGCAAAAATTCAAAGACGAGATGGACGATATAGGCTATCCCATCATAGAGGAATTGGAGAGAAACTGACATGTCTTACAAAAAAATATCTTTACAGATAGGCGAAATGACATGCGTAAATTGCTCAAATGCCATAACAAAAGCCGTCAAAAAGATAGACGGTGTGCAGGAAGCAAATGTAAATTTTGCGGCAAGCGAGGGCGTTTTTGTATATGACGAGAGTAAAACTTCGCAAAAAGAGATAGAAGCAAAAATAACAAAGATAGGCTACAAAGTCTTAAAACAAGAGAGCAGCGACGATAACACAAAAATGGTTTTAGCAAAAGTCTTGCTCTCTTTTGCTCTAACGCTTTTTTTGCATTTTGCGCACCATCTAAATCTACCTCATCTTATAACAAATATCGCCGTTATCATAGCCGCATCCATGGTACAGTTTATAGCCGGATTTGGCTTTTATGCGCACTCTTTTAAAGCTTTGAAAAACCGAACGTTTGACATGAATGTACTTGTCGCATTGGGTACGAGTGCGGCGTATTTTTACTCTGTTTTTGTGCTTATCTTGCCTGATTTGTTTCCGCAAAACCTGCAATTTATCTACTTTGACGGTGCGGCGATGATCATCACTTTTGTGCTTTTCGGAAGATACCTTGAAGCAAGAGCTAAAGTCAAAGCTGTTGATTTTATGAAAAATCTGCTCTCCCTAACGCCCAAAAAAGCGCTTTTATTTAAAGATGGCAAAAGTGAAGAGACGGCATTGGAAAACTTAAAAATCGGAGATATTATAGAGGTAAAATCCGGTCAAAGTATCGCGCTTGACGGCGTTGTAGTAGATGGGGAAGGCGATATTGACACTTCCATGATAAACGGCGAACCTGTGCCGAGATTTACAAAAACGGGCGATAAAGTCATAGGCGGGACGATTTTAACGCTTGGACTTATGTATGTAAAAGTTGAAAAACTTTATCAAGACAGCGTGCTGTTTGAGATTATCAAACTTTTAAAAGACGCTGAAAACAAAAAGATGCCCATAGCGCGCATCGCGGACAAGATATCTTCTATATTCGTACCTGTAGTTATCGTGATAGCCGTCGTTACATTTATCATATGGAGTATCGCGGGAAATATGCAAATGGCGGTTTTATCCTTTATATCGGTTCTTATCATCTCATGCCCATGCGCTTTGGGACTTGCCACTCCTATCGCCATAGTAGCGGGAGTCGGGCGTGGCGCAAAAGAGGGAATATTTATCAAAAATCCCGAAGTTTTGGAGATCATCTCAAAAATAAAATTTGCTGTTTTTGACAAGACAGGCACACTTACAAAAGGAAATATAAGAGTCTTTAAAAGTACGATTTTAGACAAAAAACTGCTTGGCATATTTGCCTCTTTGGAAGCAAAAAGCGAGCATCCTATCTCTCATGCGATAGTAAATTTTGCCAAAGAGATGGGAGCTGATGAGAGATATGACATTCAAAATCTCAAAATAAAATCCGGATTTGGAGTGATGGGAACATATCAGAATAAACAAGCAGCCATCGGCACAGCCAATCTCATGGAGTTATTAAAAATTGACATAAAAGATATGGAGCAAGACTACAAAGAGGGACTTAACAGCGGTAAAACTACTATTTTGGCAAGTTTGGACGATAAGATAATCGGGGTTTTCTATCTGGAAGATGAGGTAAAAAAAGATGCAAAAGAGTTAGTCAGCTATCTGAAATCAAAAAATATAAAACCCATAATACTCACGGGAGACAAAAATGCGCCCTCTTTATCTTTGGCAAAAAAGATAGGCATAGAAAATATCATGAGCGAAGTTTTGCCGCAGGAGAAGTTTGAAAAAGTAAAACTGCTCCAAAAAGACGGACTTCTGTTGTTTGTGGGGGACGGCATAAACGACTCTTTGTCCATCAAGCAGGCCGATATAGGCATAGCTATGAACAGCGGTTCGGATATAGCGAAAAACTCGGGCGATATTATCATTATGAACAACGAACTTACCGCCGTCAAAAAAAGCATTGAACTCTCGCGCGCTACTTTGAGCCTCATAAAGCAAAATCTATTTTGGGCATTTATCTACAATATAACGGGCATTCCGATAGCGGCAGGCGTTTTGTACTTTGCCGGTATTACGCTCACGCCTGCGATTGCGGGTGCGGCTATGAGTATCAGCTCGGTAACTGTGGTGTTAAATTCGTTAAGACTTCGGATAAAAAGATTTTGATATGTTTTGCGAATAATGCGACTGCAAATACTCCGTAAGTTAGTAATATTTTTTTACTAAAATTCATAAGCATATATTTATTCTACAAATGCAATAATACTCGCTCAAATTTAATATTATTTAATAGGAGTATATGTATGAAAGTATTATTACTTGTCTTACTTTTTATCTCATCCGCATTTGCGCATTTTCAAACTGTTATCGTAGATAAAAGCGTTCTTGAGCAAAAAGACGGAAATGAGATCAGTATAACTTATGAGTTCACTCACCCGTTTGAACAAGAACTCATGAACATGGTCAAACCACAGGATGCAGGCGTATTTACGGAGGGCAAAAAAACATCGTTTCTTAACTCTCTAAAGTCTGCCAAAAAAAATTCTCAAACTGTTTGGAGCGCCAAATATAGCGTAAAAGAGCCTGGAGTTTATCAGTTTTATGTAGATCCTGTGCCGTATTTTGAGCCTGCTGAAGAGAAGTTTATCAGACATCAGACAAAGACGATAGTAGATGCTTTTGGTTCGGGCGAAGGCTGGGATGAGCCTGTGGGATTGAAAGCTGAGATTATCCCGCTTTCGCGTCCGTACTCTTTGTATGCCGGCAATATATTCAGCGCTCAAGTGCTTTATAAGGGTAAGCCGGTGGCAAATGCAGAGATTGAGATAGAGTTTTATAACACAAAAGGCTTGAAAGCGCCAAACGACATGTATATCACGCAAGTGATAAAAGCCGACCAAAACGGAGTTTTTCATGCTGCGCTTCCACATGCGGGATGGTGGGGATTTGCTGCGCTTATTGATGATGATGAAAAGATAAAAAAAGACGGCATTGAGTATCCGATAGAACTTGGGGCTGTGCTTTGGCTGAAGACTGAGGACGTCAAATAATGCATATCAGCGAAGGTGTTTTAGAACCTGAAATCCTAATCGCAGGAGCGGTGATTTCGGCGGCTGTTTTGATATACGCCATAAAAAGTTTAAAAAGCGAGGATATACCAAAAGTCTCCGCTTTTTCAGCTCTATTTTTTATGGCTTCTTCGGTATACATTCCGCTTGGTCCGTCCGCTGT
>JAISXY010000044.1 GCA_031270285.1 Campylobacteraceae bacterium | reverse complement strand
TGCCTGCAATGTTTTTCCTTCAAAGAAAGATAAATTTTAATTTTATCAAAAATATAGTACAAAATCTCTTATTTTAATACATTTGTCTCAAATTTGCGGCACAAATGTATTATGGTGTTATTTTGTGCGGATAAAATAATAAAAAATTCCGTCATAGCCGTCTCTCCTATGTCATACCTATGTCCCCCTTCCTTCGTCATACCCGTTTTCCTTTTGTCATACCCACGCGAGCGTAATCGTTTTTGTAAAAAACGATATTTGCGAGAAATGCGGGTATCCAACCTCTCCTTTATCATACTTATTTTCCATTTGTCATACCCGCGTAGGCGGGTATCCAAAAAGAAACAACAAAAATGTTTTCATGAAAAAATAACAAAAGAGGAAAAGGTTTCTTAGTTTTATGCGCTTTATCTTATTTGAATACATGCAAGGTTTTTAAAATGCACTTTCAAGGAAACATTTTGCTTGAGCATATGCGCTTCGCTTGTTTTGGATTCCCGTTTGCACGGGAATGACATAAAAGGGAGGCGGGAATGACGAAAGTGAAAGCGGGTATCCAAAAAAAGAAGTGAAAACAACAAAATAAAGTGCAATTACCAAAGTAACTGCGCTTTAAAGAGTTCAAAAATATTACAACTTCTGCCAGTAAAGATATGGCAAGCCGTATAGCAAAAATTTAGCGTAATATTTTAAAGATTTTGATTTTTGGTGTTTAGAGTTAAGGGTTTTCCGCTCATTTTTATGTATGCGCTTTTTTAAAGTTTATCTTATATGAGACATAATGAGCGGATTGTACGGCGTTTGAGCGCCGATAAAACATTTAACTTTTTTTCTCCTCTATTTCGCCGTTTGATAATTTCAAAGCCAACTCATGTGAAGCTTTAAAGTCGGCTTTTCCGCTTGCAAGTTTTGGTAAACTTTCTACTTTATAAAACTCGCTTGGCATTAAAAGCGGTGCGATATCGGCATTTTTCACGGTTTTTAAAAACTCTTCGCAAGAGAGTTCGCCCGCAAATAAAAGTATGATTTTCTCACCTTTTTTCTCATCGGAAATATTTACGGTTATCAAGTCAATCTCATGTTTAAATGAAGACATTATCAGACTCTCAACATTTGTAAGACTTATCATTTCGCCGCCTATTTTCGCAAAACGGCTGTATCTGTCCACTATCGTTACAAAACCGTCTTCGTCTATATGTCCTTTGTCACCGCTTTTGTAGTATCGCCAATCTCCTATTTTTACGATAGCTTCATTGGTTTTCTCTTCATTTTTATAGTAACCTTTCATTACCTGCGAACCGCCTATCAAAATAAGCCCGTCTTCGCCTGTGGGCAACTCTTCCAAACTTTCAGGATCTACTATCTTGACGATAGTTCCCGGAAGCGGCATTCCGACTGTTTGGTCTTTATGAAAAGTCAAAGGTTTGTATGAGAAATACTCCAAAGTGTCCGGCATATTGACGCACACAACAGGAGCCGTTTCGGTAGTGCCGTAACCTTCGTATATATGTATGCCAAATTTTATTTTAAAGCCGTTTTTTACATCATCTTTTAGTTTCTCGGCTCCTGCTACAGCAATTCTTACGCTTTGAAGCATCAATGGGTGAAGTTTTCTATTTTTTATGTAAAGTCTGAAAAATGTTGAAGTTCCGAGCAAAATACTGACGCGGTGCTGCACGCACATTTTTCCTATACTTACAACATCGGTAGGATCTGCTACGCACACCATCATTATGCCTTCGCAAAGCGGCATGAGCGCAGTTACGGTAAGTCCGAAAGAGTGAAATGCGGGAAGAGAGTTCAGTATGACATCGTCTTTTCTAAAGTTAAGCAAATCCGCCACCTGCTTGATATTTGCAAGCAGATTTTTGTGCGTAAGCTCAACGCCTTTTGGCACATTTTCACTGCCGCTGCTAAAAAGTATCACGGCGGTATCGTCAAGCTCTACAGGTTCAAAATATAAAAACTCCAAAAGCCAAGCAGGAAAAAGTAACACTTTGAAAAATATCTTCAAAATCTCTGCTCTTGTGATTGACTCTCTAATATTTTCAGCATAAATCGCCTTGTCTTCCAAAATTTCTTGAAAGTTAAAACCTCTGTTTTCAAGCTTTTTTTCAAAAGTTTTAGATGTTATAATGCTTTTTAGTCCGCTCTGCTCTATCGCGCTTTTTAAGTTCTGCGCGCTTAATGTATAGTTTAGGTTGACGGATTTTTTGCCAAGTGCGAGAAGAGCGAGATTGACTATCGCACTCACAGCAGATGAGGGCAGCAAAACCCCGATATTTTCTTCATCTTTCAACGCACCTTTTAATTTTTTTATAAATAAAATAACGGAGCTCAAAAGTTTAAGATTGCTCAATTTTGTTCCTGTCGCTTGATCTACTATGGAAGTTGAAAACAGATGTGAATTTGCGCGTTTTAACCAGTGATAATGCAGCGGTTCTTGATTTGATAGATAAAAGTCCCAAGCTGCAAGCGATAATTTAATAACAGCCTGTTTTACCTCATTTGCTTTTGCGATCGGTTTTAAAGCCTCTCCGAAAGTTATGACTATCTCTCTTTTGCCGCTTGCTTGACGAAGCTGTTTATAATAATCATCTGCGCGCGAAAATGTAGAACCCCAAAGTCCTCTTAAATAAAAAGGAATGATCGGCACATTAATGCCCTCTATCGCAAGCTCAAAACCTCTCTCAAATTTACCTATCTGCCCGTTGTAACTTATAATTCCTTCAGGAAAGAGCGCTACGACTTCACCGTTTTTAAGCCTTGCTCTTATACCCTC
>JAISXY010000027.1 GCA_031270285.1 Campylobacteraceae bacterium | reverse complement strand
TATTTGCTGCCGCCGAATGCAGAAATGATGAATCCCGCCACTATAGCGGTAAAAAGACCTTTTCCAGGCTCAACTCCCGAAGCTATGGCAAAAGCCATTGCAAGCGGCAAAGCTACAATCGCAACGGTAGCGCCTGCGATTAGGTCGGCTGTGAACATACTTGATTTGTAGTTTTTGAAAACCATTACGCTTCGTGGCAGATACTGCGTAAATTTCATAGAGAACCTCTCTTTTGCGTAAACAAAGTAAAACTAAATTTTACTGCTAAAAGATTAAAAATTCAAGAACTTTAGAGGTTTTTTAGGATATTTGGTCAAACTTTTCGCATTCTTTAAAGAGGGGCGGATACGATGAGCGATTTTAGTTTGGGTATATATTTTTCCAATAACTCATTTTTAAATATTTTTGCTCAAACCCGCGAGGATTACTTATATACACTTTTTTGTCTTTTAGTAAAATCTCATAATATTTATGCGGGAAGTTCCAATCTTGAATTACGATAGTATCATAGTCCTCAACAGAAACTGTTTTTCAACCGGTTAATAGTTTGCGAGACGGGATCTAAATAGATATGAAAATCTTCAAGAGAATAGTGAGGGTTGTTATTGTACTTTTGAGAATATGTCTGCCTGTCCCCATTGTCTAAAATGAATTGCGCTATCTTTTCAAAATCGTTTTTAGTTAAAATCCGACCCATGTCTTTCATCTGCCCAGACTCTTTAGAAAAAACCATACCCGCCAGTAACAAACCGACTATTAACCATGTATATTTCATACGATATATCCTGCCGCAATCCGCACCTTTTTTCGTCTATTATACCATAAATAAAAGTTTAATCGGCCGTATAAAATAGTCCTGATTTCCGTCATCTCGTCGCTCTTTGTCATTCCCGCGACCTACGCCCAAGTTTACGAAGTAAGCGCATATCATGAGGGAGCGGGAATCCATCTTTTTTATTGTATGGATAGTATATCCGCTCGCATCGCTTGTGTTATCAGTAGTGCCAAATTTGCTCTTTTTGAAAGGAATTTCTATCTTTTCGTCAAAATTTATCGCGGCAAACTCCTATTTTTAATAAGATAAATTATCCTAAAGAGGTGAAATATTCCTCCATCGCTTCCGCTACGCGTTTTGAAAAGGCTACAGCTTCTACTACGGTTCTGGCTCCCGTTACCACATCTCCGGAAGCAAAAACGCCCTCTTTTGTCGTTCTGCCACTCTCGTCCGCTACGATTAGACCGTTATCTTTTACTTCAATACCTTTATTGTTTTTGACTATCAAATCTCTCGGCGCCTGCGAAACAGCTACTAAAATGGAGTCTGCCTCCGAAAAACCATATACGCCGCTGCCATCTGTGGCAATATATTTGACGCCTTCTCTCGTAAGCTCTACAGGCTCTTTGAAAAAATCAAACTTCACGCCGTCAATTTTTGCGCACTCTATCTCATGTTTTTCTGCGCTCATATTTTCTTCATCTTTTCTGTACATGACTACAACTTCGCGCACGCCGTGTCTTACGGCAGTTCTTGCCACATCCATAGCAACATTTCCCGCACCCAAAACGATAACTTTAGCGCCCAATTTATAGACTTCAGGGTTTTTTAGATAATCAATAGCAAAGTGTACATTCCCGAGCGTTTCGCCTTTGATGTTAAGTTTTCTCGGAGACCAGACGCCTGTGCCGATAAATACCGCATCAAATCCATCCCGCGAGAGTTCGTCAAGAGTCAGGTTTTTACCTATCATGGTATTCGGACGAATCACTGCGCCAAGCTGTTGAAGTTTTTCGGAAAGTGTGTCAAGTATCTGCTTATGCAGTCTAAATTCCGGTATGCCGTATCTTAAAACGCCGCCTATTTTGTCATTGCCTTCATATATCGTTACGCCGTGTCCTTTGCCTGACATTATAAATGCAAGTGCAATACCAGCCGGTCCGCTGCCGATAATGGCGATATTTTTGCCCGTATATTGCGGTTTTTCAAAGCGAATTTTATTGATATAAAAATCCGAAATATAATTTTCTATACTGCCTACACTCACCGGAGCGCCTTTTTTGTTTAACACGCAGTGTCCCTCGCAATGCTTCTCATGAGGACAGACAACGGAACAGACAACAGACAGGGGATTGTTGGCAAACAGCATCTCTCCCGCATTTTTAATATCGCCTGCCAAAAAAAGTTTTATCATATCCGGAATAGGCGTGCTTACCGGACAGCCTTTTTGGCAGGAGGGACGTTTACAGCCAAGACAGGTTTTTGCAATATCAATAACATATTTATTCATAATTATCCTCACTCTTTTTAGATAAATTTTGTATTATACTCCTAAAATATAAAGTTAAATCTAAATGGAAATTTTTACGCTGTTTTTTTCATTTTGTCTCTCAAATGCTTTTTGATGCCAAACTTTTATAACATTCGGCTCAAAAGTTATATACGGCAACTTCTTAATCAAATCAGGCCGTTTATGAAGAGATTTTGCAAGATTGCCAACATGCAAATAAAAAAGCTTGGTATTTTATTCTATCAGCGCTTAATTTCTAAACTCTATCTTTATTTTATCCGTCAAAATCTCTTTGTTAATCTTTCTCAAACTCACACTTAAATTGCCGAGCGTTTGCTCTGCGGGCAGATAGTTTTGCAGATAGTACGTGCCTTTGTAACCCTCTCCTATTAAAACGCCCGCCATCTCATTTATCGCCTCTTCATTCAAAAAATCCGCATGTACGGTCGTACGCACTTCAAACGGCACGATGTTAGTTTGTAAAATTTGCAAAGACTCTATAAATGCATCGTAAAAATTTGAAAGCGT
>JAISXY010000105.1 GCA_031270285.1 Campylobacteraceae bacterium | reverse complement strand
TTGTTAGTCTTTATAAAATCATCGGCAAGTTCAAACTGCTCGGGGCTTATGACAAGTATAGTCGCATCGCGCGCGGATAACTCTTCTATATTGTTTTTGGTTTTGTCGTAAAGCATGGTTTTGGGCAGCAAGGCTACCGTAAAAAGTTTACTGTCCACAAGAGCGATAGGACCGTGTTTCATCTCGCCTGCGGGATATCCTTCGGCATGCAGATAGCTTATCTCTTTGAGTTTCAAAGCCCCTTCCAATGCGAGAGGATAAAACAGATCCCGTCCGATAAAGAAAAAACCGTGTCCATGCAGATACCGTTTGGAGAGTCTTTTTATCTTCTCATGCGTACTGTTCTGTACTTTTAAAGATGAGGGGATTTTAAGAAGAGTGTCTATCTCCGTTTTTAGTCTCTCTTTGCTAAGGCTTTCGCGTTTTTGAGCTATAAATATAGACAAAAGCCAAAGCGTAGCGACTTGCGTTGCAAATGCTTTTGTGCTTGCGACACCTTTTTCTATGCCCGCACGCGTCAAAATCGTACTGTCGGCAAGCCGTACTATAGAGGAGTTGTCCACATTGCAGATGGCAAGCGTTTTAAGTCCGGCGTTTTTGGCTATCTTCAAAGCTTCCAAAGTATCGGCAGTTTCGCCGCTTTGGCTTATGGCTACAAAAAGTATCTCTTTTGTCAAAAGCGGCTCTTTGTAGCGAAATTCGCTTGCTATAACAACATCGGTTTTTATCTTGGCAAGTCTTTCAAAAAGATAGCCTGCGGTAAGTCCTGCATGAAAGCTTGTACCGCATGCGCAGATTTTTATCGCATCTATCCCATCAAATAGACTTTTATCCAACTCTTCAAGGACTATCTCATTATCTTTTATGCGTCCCATTAGTGTTTCGCCAAGCACGCGGGATTGCTCGTAAATCTCTTTTTCCATGAAAAATCTAAAACCCTCTTTTTGCGCAAAGCTTTTATCCTGCGGCAAATCTTTAAAAACAGGAGCAAGTTTTTGCCCGTTTAGATAGAGCCGTATCTCATGCTTGTTTAAAACACCGTACTGTCCGTCTTCAAGATAATAAACCTCTTTGGCTTGTCCTATCAAAGCAGCGTCTGAGGAGCCAAAAAACAGTTCCCCTTTGTCGTTTTTGCCGATGATAAGCGGAGCGGCGTTTTTGGCAAAAAATATACTCTCATGCGCTATCGTAGTTATGAGTAAAATAGCAAATGCGCCTTTTAATGAGAGTACGGTTTTTTCAAACGCTTCAAAAGGCGTTTTTGATGTTTTCAGATTGTATTCAAAAAGATACACCGCTACTTCGGTATCCGTTTGGCTTAAAAATGTAACGCCTTTACCGATAAGCATATCTTTTATCTCGCGGTAATTTTCTATGATACCGTTATGTACGATGTATGAGTGTTCACCAAAGTGCGGATGCGCATTTATCTCGGTGGGTTTTCCATGTGTTGCCCATCTGGTATGACCTATAGCAACCCCTTCACCAAAAGATGTGAAGTTTTTTGTCTTCTCTTCTAAATTTTTGAGCTTTCCTATGGCTTTGAAAGCGTCTATTTTGCCATCTTTCATCACGGCAATTCCTGCCGAATCATAACCTCTGTATTCAAGCTCTTTAAGACCGCTTAAGAGCAGTTTGCGTTTTTCGTCGTTTCCTATATATCCTACTATTCCGCACATGATGTTTCCTAAATTTATAATCTCAATACAGCAGTTCTATAACTTTTTTCGCATTATCGCATACTTTATCATCTTTTTCTATTAAAAACAGATTTCTGGCTCGGTGTTTTATCGTCTGTATCTTTGCGCTTGCTATATCTATGCCGTATTCGTCAAACAGCGAAATGATATAAGACATGAGCCCTTGCTGGTCTTTGGCATTCAGCGTGATTTTTGCAAGACTTTTTGAGTGATTCCAATCAAGCGTTATCTCGCCTTTTTGTATCACGGGTTTTTTTATCCGCGCTTTTTCATCTTTCAAAAACGACTCTCTTATGAGCGACTCTATATTTGGGATATCGCACTCATCGGCTCTTTTGCTAAACTCTATTTTGAAAAATTTTATATTGTCAAAGAGTTTAAATATATCCATCTGCACCAGATCAAACATAACAAGTTTTCCAAGCAAAAAACCTACATTGAAGTTGATATTTTTTACTACATTTATGCACAAATGGTTGTCGTTTTCTATACTGTACGAAAACTCTCTCACCTCATGCGCCCACTTCGCAAGCTCTACTATCTTTTGCGGAGAATATTTGAAAAAAAGCAGATTTGAAGGACTTAAGAGTATTTTTCTTTTTAATGAGGGCAGACAAGCCGTAAACTCATCGCTTTTTTGCAAAATCTCCTCTTTTTTGACTCTTCTTGCCGTTTCGTCTATAAGCGCATCCTGTCCGAATGTGCTTGCCGAGAGTTCATAAAGCTCTCTTAAAAGATTTGCATTAAATCTTGAGTACGCCTTAAGACTCACAGCATTCAAATCACAGTATGTTAAAATGTATAAAAGTTGCAACGCCCTTAAAGAACGCAGTTTTGAGACAAACGAGAGTACGGTTTTTTCACTGTATATATCCTCTCTGTTTGCTACATTATTCATGAGAGTATGATATCTTATGAGCAGTTCGCCCATGTTTATCTGCTCTTCGGGGAAGTTCAATTTTTGCGCATATTCTCTGAATATTTTCGCCCCAAGCTTGCTGTGGTCTGTGTTCTTACCCTTGCCCACATCATGCAAAAGCACATTTAAGCGCAACATCGCTTTACTGTTTTCGGACAGATCTTCATATAAAGCTTTGATAAATCTATCTTCTATGTTTTCCAAAAAATAGAGCGTTTTAAGGGAGTGAATATCTACAGGATACATGTGATAGCCGTCAAACTGCGGCAGATTTATCGTGTGCGCCATAGGTTTTATGAGATAGTGCAAAAGGTTTGATTTGTAGAAAGCGTACAGGATTTGATTTAAATATTTTCTCTCAAAAAACTGCCTGAAAAGCACATATATCTCTTTTGAATTATGCGGCGGGATAGGTGTTTTTTTGAGCCAGCTTATGACGGAGATATCATATTTCATCGGTACATCTTCTAACTTGAGAATAGTTTTAAGAGCCTCTTTTAAAGATACTTTTTTTCTGTGAAAAGAGGTGTAAAGCGTCTTCTCATGCAGATAAAAGCCCTCTTTCGTACGCACTTCTCTTATGGTTTGGATATTTTTTTTGTCAAAAAATAGCGGTGCGATTAAACGTTTGATGAAAATTTGCGAAGTCGTTTTCAGTATCCACAAACTTTGAAGTGCCTTTTGCGTTATTTGGACTTCGGCTCTTTTAATTTTCGTGTTTTTATACCCCAGTTTTTCGGCTACGGTCGGAATGAAGTCTATATTTAAAATATCCTGTTTTTTGCCTGCGCTTAAGTGCAGCGCGCTTCTAATGCGAAATAAAAACTCCAATGAACTTCTAAACTCCTTGAACTCTTCGTCATTTAAGTATTTAGGCACAAGGTCGTTTAGTTTGCCTATCCCAAGCATCACATGAGCTATCCAAAAAAGAGTATTCGCATCTCTAAGACCCCCAACTCCATCTTTGATATTTGGCTCCATGTTTAGAGGAAATTTTTTGCCCCTTTGCCTGTAAGCTTCCATTTTTTGCGAAACAAACTCTTTTTGTCTGTATTTTCTGATCTTTAAAAGCTCTCCTTGTACTTGTGTCCAAAGATATTTTGAACCGCAGATAAATCTTGACTCCAGCATGGCCGTTTTTATCGTAATATCTTCATTACTGGCGTCAAAAAGCTCCGATACTTCATGCGTTCTATGTCCGAGTTTCATGCCGCAGTCCCATGCAAGATGCAAGATTGATTTGATGATGGGCTCTATATTGTAACCGTCACACTGTTTATAAACTATCATCAAATCAACATCCGAATAGACGCAAAGCTCTTCTCTGCCGTAACTGCCAAGTGCTGTGAGTGTGATAGGCAGAGTATTGTAAAGCGGCACATACTCTTTGAAAAATTGCCGCAAAGTGTATTTGTAGATGATGGTTATGATGGCGTCTATCTGCTTTGTATGTTTTACTAAAAAATCTTTGCCTTGATTTTGCGAAAAAAGCTCGTCCAAAGAGCTAAGATAGCCGTTGATATGGCTTTTTATAAGCTTTGATATCTCAAAATCGCTTCTTTGCTCATGTATGTACTCTTCTATCTCAAACTCTAATTCTTTCATGACC
>JAISXY010000046.1 GCA_031270285.1 Campylobacteraceae bacterium | reverse complement strand
AAAAAAAACGCTATTATAAATTTGTGCGCCTGCTTGTCAAGCTCCGTAAGTTCCACCATTCTGGGATAGTCATTCCATCTCTCTATGGATGCGGCGCAGAAAAATTTATCTATAAGTTCAGCGCTTATCATGGGAGTTTGTCTATCTTTTGCGAGTCTATCTCAATGATGGTATGAACATTTCCGCGCGGGTTAAAATCGGCTGTGATTTTCAGCCATTTTGGCTTCAGCTTTTGCCACAAAGTGTCATAAATCTCATTTGCGCTTGCTTCATGACTGATATTTCTTGACATGAAACTGTTGATATAAAGTTTCAAAGCTTTAAGCTCTACAACCCAAATGTCCGGTATATATTCCAAATGTATAACCGCAAAATCCGGATAGCCGCTTCTTGGGCAAAGGCAGACAAATTCGGGCAGGGTTATCTTTATAATATAATTTTTTTCATGGGCGTTTTCCCAAATCTCCAAATCTTTTTCTACATCAAACTCTTTTATGATCTTTTCGCCGTATTTCATAATTTATCCCTTAAAAATCTTTTAACTCATGCGGCTTATCAAATAAAAACCCTTGCATAAAATCTGGCTTTACATCTTTTAAAATATCTAAAATGCTCTCTTTATCTATAAACTTCACAACTGTTTTAATATTAAGACTTTTAGCAAAAGAGGCGAGTGCTTTCAGCATCAGTCTATAATTTTCAATATCAATATTTTTTACAAATTCCAAATCAAAGCTCACAATATCAAACTGCAATCCATGTTTTAGATACTCAAAGCCCGAATTACTCGTGCCGAACCGCTCTAAAACGATACCAAAACCAAGCTCTCTGTACTCGTTTATAATCTCTTTAAACCTCTCAAATTCATCATATGTTTTTCTCTCTTCAAAAGCAAAATAGATACTGCTTGCTCTTATCTCCATCTCTTTTAAAAGCTCTTTTAAAAATATTAAAAAGCCTCTGTTTCTAAAAGATACTGCGGAGATTTTAACGATAAAACGAAAGTCCGGATAGCTTGTAAGTATCAATTTTATCTCACTGAAAAGCATCTGCAAAACAAGCTGGTCAAATTTTACCTCATAGCCGTTTTTCTTCACGGAATATACTACCTGCGACCTTGTCAGTACGCCGTAACGGTCTATCAGAAGTTTTGTATTGACGCTGAATATATTTGTGCGTTTTTCTATGTTTTCAAACGGATATATAGCTTGATAGTTAAAGATGAAATTACGCGTTTGCACGGCATTTTTGATAAGATAATCAAATTCGTCGGGCTTTAAAATATCCTGCAAATCATTATCTATATTTTGAAAAGTATTGATAAGTTTTGAAATAATATTTTTGACATTGTTATCATAACTCTTTTCTATGGTAACTGATTTTAGTTTTATCTCTATTTTGAAAATGCCTTTTGCTTTTATCTCTTTACAAAAACCTGTAAGCAGATGATCTAAATGCCTTTTGCTGCTGACTTCGTTGAAGATAAGCAAAAAACTGCCGATTTGATAGTGTCCTATCGGTATTTTTTTAAGTCCGAAAGATGAGAGATAGGCATTTAACTTTTCAACAAGATGCTTTAATATTTGATTTTGTGCGCTGACGCCGTACTGCTCCTCTATATGAGATATGTTCTGTACGCTTATCATGGCGATAAAACCTTCATTGCCGTTTTTTTTCACAGCTTTTTGTATCTCTTTTGTAATAGTGTGCGCATTAAAAGCTTGTGTGTAATCTACAAAAGATTCTCTAAAACCTTTGTATATCATGTAAAAAATATAATAAACATAGACTAAAATAAACAGCAGCAGCAAAACAAAATTGTTGGATTTCATATCAAATATGGCAAAAACGCTTATATATACGATTATAAGCGCTAAAAACGGCAGACCGATTTTCAGCGCCGTAACAAATCTGTTTTGTCTCTCTTTAACTTCAGAATATAGCATTTACACATCCAGATATTTTACATCTTTTGCATGATCTTGTATATATTTGCGTCTTGGTTCAACTTCGTCGCCCATGAACAGCGAGAAAGTATCACTTGCCGACTGTGCATCTTCTATTTTGATTTGAAGCAGTCTGCGGTTTTCGGGATTCATGGTTGTTTCCCAAAGTTGTTCGGGATTCATCTCTCCCAAACCTTTATAACGCTGTATATATGCACCTTTTTTTGCATTTTTTTCTATCTCTTCAAGAATATCCAGAGGATCTTTATCTTCAGAGAAAAAAGAGCCTCTTGATTTGATTTTATCATAAATATAAAGAGCTTCTTGATACAGGTTATTTGTGAAAAGCTCGTCGTCTATTACAAGCTCTTCCAAGCCCTCTTTTGTCTGAATATAAAGATGGATTTTATCGCTTGTAACGGTGTGATTTAGTATATTAAAACCATTGTCTTTTATAAACTTCTCTATATCTTTAAAAAGTTCGTCAAACGATTTTGCTACAAGATCCGGATTTTCTATGAGTTTTCGTATAATCAAAATCACCGAAAATCTCTTTTCAAGCTCTTTTAATACGCCCCTATAGGCTGAAACTATCTTAAAATAATTAATAATATCATTTGTGCCTATACCTTGAAACTCCATGTTTTCTATGCCGTTAGATATTAAAAATTCGCTCATGACTTTATCGTCTTTGAGATAAATCTCTTTTTTACCTTTTTTATATCTGTAAAGAGGCGGTTGCGCTAAATATATATAGCCGTTTTCTACGACAGGTTTTAAAAATCTAAAGAAAAATGTCAAAAGCAGCGTTTGAATATGACTGCCGTCAACATCCGCATCCGTCATGATAATAATCTTATGATATCTCAATCTGTTTTCGTCAAACTCTTCGGCAATCCCGCAGCCAAAAGCGGTTATCATATTTTTTATCTCTTCTGTTTGTAAAATCCTGTCAAGTCTGCTTTTTTCAACGTTAAGTATCTTTCCGCGAAGCGGTAAAATCGCCTGAAAAACTCTATCGCGCCCCTGTTTTGCCGAACCTCCCGCACTGTCTCCTTCCACCAGATAAAGTTCGCATATTTCAGCGTCTTTACTTTGACAATCAGCAAGTTTTCCCGGCAGTGTTCCGACGCTCATAGCATCTTTTCTTCTTGTCAAATCTCTCGCTTTTTTAGCGGCTTCTCTGCCTCTTGCCGCGGCTAAAGCTTTATTCATGATAGCTCTTGCTTCTATAGGATTTTCTTCAAAATATTTGACAAGCTGTTCGTAGGTATATTTTTGCACTAACGGTTTTACATAAGAGTTGCCGAGTTTGCTTTTTGTCTGACCTTCAAATTGAGGTTCGGGTACTTTCACGCTTACTATGGCTATGAGACCTTCTTGTACGTCTTCTCCCGTTATTTTTATATCTTTTTCGCGCGCATTTGCATTTGCGTTTACATAATTTACGATTGCCCTTGTAAGTCCGGCTCTAAAACCGCTTTCATGTGTGCCGCCTTCTGGGGTTTTGATATTATTAACAAACGAATAAAATATCTCGCTATAAGTGCTGTTATAAGCAAAAGCTATATCGATGTCCAAATCATCAACATTGCTTTGAAAATGAAAAGGTTTTGCCACAATCTCTTTTTTATTTAAGTCCGTTACAAACTGCTCTATTCCGCCGTCAAAATGGTAACTTTCACTTTTTCCGATTCTATTATCTTTAAAATTTATAACTATTTTTGGATTCAGGTAAGCTATCTCTTTAAATCTTTTAGCCAATGTGTCAAAATCAAATTCCAATACCTCAAATATTTCAGGATCCGGCCAAAATTCTATTATTGTTCCCGTTTTTTTAGAAGTTCCCACAACTTCCAAATCATACTGTGGAATACCTTTTGCAAACTCTTGCCTATATTCGTTTCCATCTCTTTTTATATGAAGTATAAGTTTTGAAGAGAGTGCATTTACAACAGATACGCCAACGCCATGAAGTCCGCCGCTCACTTTATATGTATCTTTGTCAAATTTTCCGCCTGCATGTAAAACAGTCAAAACAACGGTTGCTGCGGACATATTTTCGGTCGGATGTATATCTACGGGGATTCCGCGTCCGTTATCCGTTATAATGGCGGAACCTTCATTGGTTATTTCAACATTTATAACATCACAGTATCCCGCCATAGATTCATCTATAGAGTTATCAACCACTTCATAAATAAGATGATGAAGTCCGTTGATATTTGTATCTCCTATGTACATTCCGGGACGTTTTCTAACTGCTTCAAGTCCTTTTAAAACTTTAATATTCTCTGCTGCGTAATTGCTCATATTTTATCCTAAAAAATTATTATTTAATGATCGGCATAACGATTGTTATAAAATCTTTCGCTTCAAGCGTAAAAGGCATATTTGCGTCGTTATATCCTAAAACAAAACTGTTCTCTTCTATACTGCTTAAAAAATCCAGCATATATCTGCTGTTAAATGACAAATCTATCTCTTCTTCAAGTCCTGTTTCAAACTCTATCTCTGTTTTTGCCTCTATATTTTCATCATTTAAACTCTCAAAAATGATATTTTTAGGCTTAAATGATATTTTTATCTCATTTGAAATAATAGCTATCTGTTTGATAGATTCTACCATTTTATCACGATTTAGTTGAATTCTGAAATGTTTCTCTTTTGGAATTATTCTCTCATAATCGGGAAATTTTCCATTGATAAGCTTTGTAAAGAAGATAAAATCTTCCGACTTTGCTATAAGAGTATTTTCATCATAAAAAATCTCTATATTTTTAAAAGAGAGTTTTCCAAACTCTATTATCGCTTTTTTTGGAATGATTAAAGAAAAATTTTGTTCTGTCTCTTTCTCTTTTTTAAATATTGCAAGTCTTCTTGTGTCTGTCGCTGCAAAATTTATAAAATTATCTTTTATATCTATCAGAGCTCCGTTTAACTCAAACTTTGGATTATTATTATCAATCGCAGGAGTTATTTTTTTTACGGCTTTTAAAAAGCTCTCTGCATCTATATCAAATTTTGGTCTGTTTTCTATCTCCGGAAAAGATGGAAATTCCAAATAATTAAACATAGGAAGCTTAAACTTTGAACTGTTTTGTTTTATATAAAGATAATTGGTAATAGTTTCCAATATTATGTCGTCTTCTTTAAAACTTTTGATTATTTGAAGCAGTTTTGTCCCATTTGCCGTAGCATATCCGCTCTCACTTACATTTATATCGGAACTTAAGTAACTAAATCCTATTTCAAAATCAGTAGCTTTTACTCTTAGCGTTCCATTTTCTGCTTGTAGCAGTACATGTGATGTTATCTGACTTAAATCTTTTTTTTCTATGTAAGATTGCGTGTTTGTCAGTATAAGTTCTAAAATGCTTTTAGAAACTATGACTTTCATCTTTTACTCCTTAATATTTTTATTTATAAAAATAGATAATAGCAATAATAATTATAGTGAAAATGTGAAAAACATTTAGATTCTACCAAAAAATCGCTGTTTTTATGGTGAAATAAAAGTAAAAATTTTTCACTGTTGTCCACTTTTGTTTAAAATCTTATTTTTCAATTCGTCAATTTTTAGTCTGAAACTTTCATTGCTTTGGATCAATTCGCTTGTTTTTCTTATATTGTGTGAAATTGCCGTGTGGTCTTTCATGCCGAAAAACGAAGCGATTGATGGCATGGAATTAGGCGTCAATACGCGTGTGAGATAGATGACGATGCGTCTTGCCTCTACTATTTTTTGCATCCGTTTTTTTGATTTTACTTCGCTTGGTTTAATGTTTTCATTTTTTGAAACGATATATATAATATCTTCTATATTGATATTTTCATGATTTTCTTTAATTTGGTCTTTGATGACTTTTTTAGCAAAATCAAGTGTTATCTCCTGACGCATGAGAGAAGCATAAGCGTTGATATTAATAATAGCGCTCTCAATCTCTCTGATATTATCTCCCATATTTGTCGCTATGTAGTTTATGATATCATTTGTCAAATCAACTTTATCCAGCTCGCACTTTTTTTTGATAATTGATATTTTCGTTTCAAGTTCGGGGATTGATATATCGGCTATAATACCCCACTCAAAGCGAGTTTTCAGCCTCTCTTCAATACCGTCTATCATTTTAGGCGGTTTATCGGAAGTTAAAACTATCTGCTTTTTCATGGTATGAAGTTCGTTAAATATATGAAAAAATACCTCTTGAGTGCCGACTTTTCCTTGAAAAAACTGTATATCGTCTATCAATAAAATATCGCAGTTTCTGTATTTTTCCCTAAATTTATCCATCGTATCATTTTTAAGGTGATGAATATAGTCGTTCATAAACTGTTCGCTTGTAATATAAATAGCGGTTTTATTCCTATTTTGAGCGTAATTTCCTATCGCATGAATAAGATGTGTTTTACCAAGTCCCGTAGGGCCGTAGATAAATACGGGATTATAAACGAGACCGGGCTTATTTGCTATCGTTTTCGCCGTACTATAGGCAAAACGGTTGGAATTACCGACTATAAAATTGTCAAAATTATATGATGGATTTAAAATACTGCTTCTCATGTTCTCAAGATTTTGTACTTTTAAGGAGGTTTTTTTAATATCACTGTTCAAACTGTTTTTTATAATAAAACCGATAGAGTGTTTCATGTTTGTCTTTAACTCAAATAGCTGCGATAATTTCAACGCATATCTTGTTTTTATCCAGTTTAATATAAGCTGATTGGGCACATTAAAAACAATCAAATCGGCTTTTGACTCTTTTTCATTAAAGGATAACTGCTTAATATATCTATTATATTCATTCAGCGGGATTTCAGCTTTTAAAAGTTCAAAAACGCTGTCTACTAATTTTATCTCCAATATAATAATCCTTGCAGCTTTATAAAGTTTCTATTTTATCCAATTTTCCTTGAATTGTATGTTAAATAAAAGAGCGCTATAATCACACAAAAAGACGCAAAGGACATTATTGACTATTTTAGGGATAGATCCGGGAAGTAAAAACTGCGGATATGCGATCATAGAAAAAAACCAAAATAGACTTAAATTGATAGAAGCGGGACTCATAAAGATAAAATCAAACGAACTGCAATATCAGATAACAGAACTTGTGGAGGGCATAGATATCGTTTTTAAACATAACAAGATAGACGAAGTTGCCGTTGAGGATATTTTTTACGCTTACAATCCCAAAACGGTTTTAAAATTAGCACAATTCAGAGGCGCTTTAAGCCTTAAAGTTTTGCAGGTTTTCGGCAATTTCAACGAATATACGCCTCTGCAGGTCAAAAAGTCCGTTACGGGAAAAGCAAAAGCTAAAAAAGAGCAGGTGGCTTTCATGGTAAAGAGGATTTTGGGCATCAATCAAGAGATAAAACCTCTGGATATAACGGACGCCATAGCGGTTGCCTTAACTCATGCACAAAGACTAAAAGCATAGAAAACTCACAATAGTTTTATCTATATTAACGCGATGAACCGAAATAAGCGTTGTATTGAAATCTTTGACCTGCAATTATTGTATATCAAATGCATGTTATTTTTAAATCATTAAAATATATTACCAGCCGCCCGCTATTCCCGTCCCATTTTCTGTCATGAGCCCAGAGTTTACGATAAAACGATCCGTAATTAATAGATTTATTTATGACGATAAAAACAAAGAATGGATTGCCACGTCGCAAACGGCAAGCTCATGACGAAAAAAGGAGTTTTAAAAACAGCCGTCTAAAGAGTGCGGAAAAATCTGTTTTTGATTTTTATTCCGCCATAAACGGCAAAGAGCATGGATGCGCCAAATACCCAGCCCGAAAGTGCGCTTGCTTGCGTTCCTGAAAGCAGCGTTCCGATGGTGCATCCAAGCGCACTCATCGCTCCCCAGCCGAGCATTGTTCCGCCGATGAGTCCCAACAAAGCCTCTTTGAACGAAGGTTTTTGAAACTCAAA
>JAISXY010000018.1 GCA_031270285.1 Campylobacteraceae bacterium | reverse complement strand
TCCTAAAAACGCCAAAAATATATGCCAGCCGAAATACTGATAAAAGAAGCCCGGCAAAAACGAACCTAATGTCCCGCCTGCGTAATAAAACGAAAGATAGAGTCCATTGGTGATGCTTTTATGTTTTTGGGCAAGTTTATTGACAAATCCCGCGGCGATAGAGTGTACCATGAACATACCAAGACAAAATACAAACATAGAAGCGAACATTATCCCAAACTGTTCTATATTAAATAGCCCCAAACCCACTATATATACAAACATACCGCATATCATGGCTTTGCTTTCGCTTTTGAAAAATCCGATTATCCTCGTAACATTAAGCGCGGTTATCAACCCTATAACATATCCCGCATACATCATTCCCACTTTACTTTCGCCCAGATTTTCGTTTATGCTTTTAAGCTCAAACGGCAGAAAGTTAAGCAATCCTTGAAATACGAAAAATACGCAAAATATAGCGGCGTAGATAAAAAAATTATACCTTCTTTTAAGGACATTTATCACCTCCTTTTTTCTAATCCTGACGAATCCTGTTTTTGCGTCTTTACCAACGCCAAGCAGCGCAAAAAACGACAAAATAAGCCCAAATCCTATAATAAAGAAAAACGGTCTCCAGCCGAAATATTCAGATGAGATTCCCGACAACAATCTGCCTAAAAATCCCCCCATGATAGTTATGGCTACATAATTTCCAAGCGCTCTTTGTATATTTTCATGTGCGGAGGAGGTTGATATGTAACTGACCAGCGAAGTCAAAGCCGCGGGTATCAAAAACCCCTGCGCCGCTCTTATGGCGATAAGAACAATGTAAGAGTCGGCAAACGAAAAACATATCTCCAGCACTCCCAAAAGCAGCAAAGAGATTCTTAACATTTGCCTTGAAGACCAGTTTTCAAGTATATATCCGTACAAAATCGGCGCGATACCAAGCGGAAACATGATCACAGTTGTAAATATAACCGCCTGAAAGTTACTCAACGCAAATTCACTCTTAAAAAGCGGCTGAATAGGCTGCGCCGCATAAAGCGTGCATAAAACCAAAATCGTACAGATATAAAGAATAACGCTCTGTTTTTTCATTTTATATCGTAAAATCCCAAAGAAACTCTATCCACTCATCTGTTATTTTAGCAAAAAAATCAGGACGCACAAGCGATTTTTCTTTGTACAGCAAAGTCGCTATTTTTATATCCATGTCGGGATATAGATTTTTAAGCGTTTTTTTTATCTCCATCAATGTTTCGCCGCTGTCAGCGATATCGTCAAGCACTAAAACGCTTTTTGCATGAGAGAGGTCGGGTATGTTAAATATCTTTACAAAATCCAGCTTTTTAGAACCTTCATAATGTATAGAATTTAAAGCATAAAGCTCCCTTGTATCAAGTGCATGAGCCAAAAAATGCCCGAATGTCATTCCTCCTCTGGCTATCGCCAAAAATGCATCAAACTTATAAGGTTTTACCTCATGAGCTATCTTTTTTACATCTTCAAAAAACTCTTCAAACCCATAATACCGCATCAAATCTCCTAATGAACCACGAACGCCATCACGCTTATTATGAAAAGCAGTATGACGCCGATATTGATATCTTTAAACTCTTTTGTCAATAATTTTGTTATCGTGTAAGCTATAAATCCAAACGCCAAACCGTAAGTGATAGAGTATGTCAAAGGCATCAAAATAACAATCAAAAATGCGGCTATAGCAACGCCTTTATCGTCAAAATTGATATGTCTAAGCTCGGCAAACATCAGTACGCCGACCATTATCAAAACAGGATAAATTGCATTTGGCGGGATAGCCTTAAAAAGCGGTATCAAAAAAAGCGTAAGCAGAAAAAACAGCCCCGTAAATATAGCGGTAAGTCCCGTCCTTCCGCCCTCTTCAACGCCGCTTGCGCTTTCAACAAAACTTGTCGTGGTAGATACGCCTATAATACCGCTAATCACGGATGCGGCGGCGTCTGCTTCTAAAGTTTTTTCAAGCTCCCTGCTTCCTTTTTTAAAAAGTCCCGCGCGAAATCCCACGCCTGCCAGCGTACCCAGCGTATCAAAAAGATCCGTGATAAAAAATGTGATTATCACGGGAATGAGCGAGAGCTTAAGCGCCGATAATATATCAAGTTCAAAGGCTATGGGCGCAACCGAAGCAGGAAGAGAGAAAATCTCTTTTGGAGAGTCTGAAATGCCGAAAATCCATGCAATCACAGATGTCGTGATAATAGCAAATATAAAAGCGCCTTTTACTTTTTTGACATAAAACAGTATAACAACCAAGAGCCCCAAAATTCCAAGCAGTACGCTTTTGTCATGAAAATTGCCAAGCGTTACAAGCGTTGTTTCATTGTCCGCTATAACTCCCATCTGCTTTAAGCCGATAAAAGCTATAAAAGTCCCTATACCTGCGCTTATCGCCCGTCTCAAATCTTCGCTGATAGAGTTTATCATCCATGTTCTGAATTTTGTAAATGATAAAATCAAAAATATCATTCCCGACACAAACACTATGCCAAGCGCGCTCTGCCACGGGATATGCATCTGACCTACAAGCACAAATGCAAAATAAGCGTTAAGTCCCATGCCGGTGCTCATGGCGATAGGCGTATTAGCCCAAAAACCGTTGCCGATACACGCTATTATCGTAATGAGTGCTGTTGCCGTTACAAGCGCATCGTAAGGCATTCCCGCAGCGCTTAAAATAAGCGCATTTAAAGGCACTATGTAGAGCATTGTCAAAAATGTGGTAAAACCAGCTCTTGCCTCCGTCGTAACGGTAGTGCCATTGCTTTTTAATTTAAAAAAGTCCAAGTGTTGCTCCTTGTTGATATCAAATATTTGAAAACTTATTTTAGCGGGATAAGTTTAAAAGGCTTATTTGCAGACTCAAACGACCAAAACGCCGCCGCCCCCTCTTCGTAAGAGAAAAAGACAAGCGTAGGATTGTGTTCGTCGCCGTACAAATCTTTAAGACTCGGCATAATTTCAAGCGCTTTTTTATTTGCTTCCACACTTTGAAAAAGCTTTACAGAGCCATTTATGCGTATCCATACATTATCGTTAAATGCGCAGATATCTGCATTTGGATTTGCATGCAGCTGCTTGTAAACATCTTTTTGGTTATTTGTGATAAATGTAAGTTTTCCTTCCCACTCCATAGCAAAGCCAAACGGTCTTACATGAGGCTTGTTTTGCTCATCAACCGTCGCAACATAAAAAACGACGGATTTGTTTAAAAAGTCAATTATTTCTTGCATATTTTACTCCTTATTTATATTCGTATTCGCCGACTTGCTTTATCAAGCAGGCTTCTTTAAACAGATTTGTCTTTTTGTCGTACTCGAATATATATCTTTTATCATCGGAAAAATACTGCATGTAAGGCGTGTTATCCATCAAAAACATTGTTACAAAATGTGTCTCATCTTCTATCATGTCAAAATCTATCCCGTTCACTTCGCCTGTAAAACTTCCGCCGCGCTCTATATATTCGGCTTCATTGGTATCTATGGGAAGTTTGTCACGAAAGAGAATATATCTCTTTTTTTCACGAAATACAGACAAAAAGTATTTTGTTTTATTATCATCCGAGTAAAAAACAAAATCATCT
>JAISXY010000085.1 GCA_031270285.1 Campylobacteraceae bacterium | reverse complement strand
AAATTTTTAAACAAGGAGTCCGTTATGAATGGTGTAAGTACAGGCGTTGCCAAATACATCAAAATCTTACCTAAAATTGAGATTAAAAACGCTCTCCTGCTCCATCTGCCCACACCTTTTTACCTGTAATTTTATCAGTAGTTTTCAATTTTTGTGATGTTTTTCGGAACATCTTTTTAATAGTAATTTAAATAAGGATATATAAAATGAGCAGCAATATAGTTAAAATCTTTGATACGACTTTAAGAGACGGCGAGCAAAGTCCGGGCGCTTCCATGAACACGGAAGAGAAGATACAGATAGCCTTGCAATTGCAAAAACTCGGCGTTGATGTGATAGAAGCGGGCTTTGCCGCAGCAAGTCCGGGCGATTTTGACGCGATAAGAAGAATAAGCGAACAGATAGATAAAAGTACGGTTTGTTCGCTTGCAAGATGCGTGGAAAAAGATATAAAAGCGGCGGCTGATTCCATAGCTTTGGCAAAACATAGAAGAGTGCATGTATTTTTGGCTACAAGTCCTATTCACATGGAGTATAAACTCAAAATGAAACCGGACGAAGTGATAAAAAGAGCGGTACAGAGCGTACAGT
Organism: Campylobacteraceae bacterium; assembly: GCA_031270285.1. Classification (GTDB taxonomy): domain Bacteria; phylum Campylobacterota; class Campylobacteria; order Campylobacterales; family Campylobacteraceae; genus JAIRKW01. The sequence goes on along the minus strand of JAISXY010000085.1, from coordinate 7,808 downwards.
ACGCCAAAACTTTCACCGATGATGTGGAGTTTAGCTGTGAAGACGCGGGAAGAAGCGAAATCGGCTTTTTAAAAGAGGTTTTGGACGCTGTGATAAATGCCGGCGCTTTAACGCTAAATATACCCGATACCGTAGGATACCGCCTTCCAAATGAGATAGGAGTGCGCATAAAAGAGTTAAGCCTTTTTGTAAACAATAGAGCGGTGATCTCCGTGCACAACCATAATGATTTGGGATTAGCCGTAGCCAACTCGCTAGCAGCCGTTGAAAATGGCGCAAGGCAGGTTGAATGCACCATAAACGGACTTGGAGAGCGCGCGGGAAATGCGGCGCTGGAAGAGATAGTGATGGCTATAAAGACAAGAGGCGACATATTTTCTCCGCTTTATACAAATATCAATACCAAAGAGATTTACCCCACAAGCAAACTTGTTTCATTGATAACGGGCATTGAACCGCAGCCGAATAAAGCGATTGTGGGCAAAAATGCTTTCGCTCATGAGAGCGGCATACATCAAGACGGCGTTTTGAAAAATAAAGAGACTTATGAGATTATCCAGCCAAGCGATATAGGACTTGATAGAAACAACCTTGTGCTTGGCAAACACTCGGGTCGTCATGCGTTTAAAGACAGATTAAATACATTGGGATACACGTTAAAAGATGAAGAAGTTAATGAGGCATTTGAAAAATTCAAAATTTTAGCCGACCAGAAAAAAGAGATTTTTGATGATGACATCAGAGCGTTGGTTGCCGAAGAGATTACAAAAATACCTCAAGTGTTTGAACTTATTACGCTGCAGCTTAGCGACTGCAACCCGGGAGGCGTGCCAAACGCAGCGATAACTATTAAATACAATAACGAGCTGATAACGGACGCCGCGATTGGAAACGGTACTATGGACGCCGTGTTTAAGGTAATAGACAGAGTTTGCAAAGTCAGCGGAGAGTTGAAAGACTACAAAGTGGACGCTGTGAGTCAAGGAAAAGACGCTCTTGCCAAAGTGATTGTAAAAGTAGCATTTGACGACAATAAACCTATCATCGGACACGGACTTAATGTGGACACCATGTACGCTACAGCTCAAGCTTATATCGGCGCATTAAACAGTTATATGTCACTTAAAAAGTAATTTCTGCCCGTCATCTTAAAAAGACGACGGGCAACTCTTTATGTTGCTTCAAAAATATATTTGATACTTAAAAAGTTATTTCCTCAATAAATTTTTGCCACGATTTTTTATAAAAAATTTGACTGTAATTTTTGATATGAACGCTATGCTTATAAACATAAGTCGGGCAAAAGAGACATGAAGCGTAACCGTTTTGTCGCTCAAAAACCGTAAGATAGCCGCATCAAAAAAGGAGAAACAGATGATTTCTTTAAAACAAAAATCGGTTTTGATGTTGGCGCTTATAATGGCGGGTTGTTCGTCGGATTCTAACGGCAGCTCAGAAGTATCTTTGCAAAAAGGTTACAATAAACACTTGACATATATCGGCTCTTACAGTACAGGCAATGTCAGCGAAGACGGCGGTATAGCGGAAATCGTCGCTTACAATAAAGATAATCAAAAGATTTATGTAGTAAACGGCGCGCTTGGGAGTATTGATATAGTAGATGCAAACACGCTCTCTTCCGATCAATTTACACAGATGGAGCTGTATAAACGCATTGATATAGCAGCAATGGCGAATGAGAAAGGGTTCTCTTACGGCGATGTAACAAGCGTAGATACGAAAGACGGTATAGTCGCGCTGGCGGTACAGGCTGAAGGTTACGCCGACAACGGTTCTATAGTTATTTTGAATTACGAAGGCGAATTTCTCGGACGATATGAGGCGGGTGTACAGCCTGATATGATCTGTTTTGCGGATAGATATATCTTGAGCGCAAATGAAGGCGAACCGCGCGACGGATACGGCGCAACAGATCCGAAAGGTTCCGTTACTATCGTTGATACGGTTACGAATACATCAAAGAGTGTTGATTTTACGGCATTTGACACACAACGGGAAAGTTTGGCAAACAGCGGCATAATTTTGAAAAAAGGAGCGCTGCCGTCAAATGATTTTGAGCCGGAATACATATCGGTAAGCGGCAACACGGCATATATATCTTTGCAAGAAGCAAATGCTATTGCTACACTTAATATAACAAGCGCCGAGTTTATAGATATAAAACCGCTTGGTTTTAAAAACCACAACAGTATCGCCCTTGACGCACTCAAAGACGGCAACATAAATATCACGACACAAGATTTATACGGCGTTTACATGCCCGATGGAATCGCTGTTTTTGAGACAAATGGCGTCAAATATCTGCTCACGGCTAACGAAGGCGATGCAAGAGAATGGGGCAGCGATAAAGATACGACAGACAGTTTAAAGATTGAGGGCAAAAAAGTAGAAACGCTTGATGTTAGCCAAAAAGACGGGCTTGAAATAGGCAAAAACTATCTTTTGGGAGGGCGCTCATTTTCTATCTATAACGCTGATAGCATGACGCAAGTATATGACAGCGGGAGTGATTTTGAAGAGTTTATAGCCGAAAATTATCCTGCATTTTTTAATGCTTCCCATACAAACAATGAGTTAGACAGCCGCAGCGGCAAAAAAGGACCGGAGCCTGAGTATGTTGCGACTATAAACATAGATACAAAAATATATGCGTTTACAGGACTTGAGCGTTTTGGCGGCGTAATGATGTACGATGTAACAGATCCTTCCAATGCGCAATTTTACGACTATATCAATACGCGTAAGTTTGACAGTGAAGAGCTTTCGCAGATGGGCGATTTGGGCGTAGAGGGGCTTCATGTCGTTAATGCGGAGGATAGTCCGACAAATAGAGCCATTTTATTTACGGCTAATGAAGTTTCAGGCACAGTCGCTGTTTTTGAGATTAGATAGATTGAACGGCGGTTTTGTAAACCGTTGAGCAAGAAGCGTTGTGGGCTTGCCCGCACTGCAATTAGAGAATATCAACGCACCTTTTACAAAAAAGGCTTTTACGACTTATCGGGAATTTCCGACATATTTGCCAATGGCGGCAAAGAGGAGTTTTTTCAATGAAAACGGGGACATCGGCATGGATTGGGCGATAATGGATTATAAAGAGATTTGTGCTTGAAAGCTTTAAAAAAAGTATGCTAAAATACCGTTTTATTTGAAAACAAAGGAGCGGATTTGACTATACTTTTTGACATGGACGGTACGCTTATAGACTCTACACCTGCGATTTTGGAGAGTTTTGACGCAGCGTTTAAAAAGACGGGCATTAACTTTCCCGACCTTGAGAAAATCCCTCCTCTTATCGGTTATCCGTTGGATATTATATTTGTAAAACTTGGCGTGCAAACAGACAAAACGGACGAATTTGTCGCGGCGTATAAAGCTCACTACAAAACTGTCGCCACGAAAAAAACCACTCTGATAAACGGGGCGAAAGAGGCTGTAGAAGAGGCGTACAAATTTGCACGACTTGGCATCGTTACTACCAAAACCTCACTTTACACGAAAGAGATACTGCAACACTTCAATCTTTTGGAATTTTTCAAAGTCGTCGTCGGGCGCGAAGATGTAACTCATGCAAAACCGCACCCAGAGCCTGTGCTAAAAGCTCTTTTGGAGTTAAAAAGCGGGACGAAAGACGCATGGATGATAGGCGATACCATATTAGATTTGACGGCTGCAAAAGAAGCTAAAATAAACAGCGTTGGAGTATTATGCGGGTACGGCAAAAAAGAGGATTTGATAAAGCTTACAGACAATATAACCGAAAATACTTTACAAGCAGTAACACTTATCAAAAACAATCTTAGTAAAACATTTTAAACCTCCAATTTTTCAGATAATATAAGAAAATAATAGGTAAAATCATCTACTTTTATATATAAAATGATTATAAGGACGGTATTTATGGCTAAAATCATGAGAACAATGGACGGCAATGAAGCTGCCGCTTATGCATCTTACGCATTCACTGAAGTTGCAGGAATCTATCCCATTACTCCATCTTCCCCGATGGCTGATTTTACTGATATATGGGCTGCACAGGGTAAAAAAAATCTTTTTGGAATGCCTGTTAAAATTGTTGAAATGCAAAGCGAAGGAGGCGCTGCCGGTACTGTGCATGGCTCTTTGCAAGCAGGCGCATTAACTACAACCTATACCGCTTCGCAAGGACTGCTTTTAAAAATTCCGAACATGTATAAGATAGCCGGACAACTGCTCCCGGGCGTTATACATGTAAGCGCCAGAACGCTTGCTACGCATGCGCTTTCCATCTTTGGAGACCATCAAGACGTTTATGCATGTAGGCAAACGGGTTTTGCCATGCTTTCAACAGGTTCCGTGCAGCAGGTTATGGATTTGGCGGGCGTTGCGCACTTAAGCGCGATAAAAGGAAGAGTGCCGTTTTTGCACTTTTTTGACGGATTTAGAACTTCTCATGAGGTACAAAAGATAGAAGTTATGGATTATGCCGTATTTGACGCTCTTTTAGACAGAAAAGCTTTGCAAAGTTTTAGAGATGCCGCTTTAACTCCGGACAATCCAAAAACCAGAGGGAGCGCTCAAAACGACGATGTGTATTTTCAAGGAAGAGAAGTACAAAACAAAATATATGAAGCGCTGCCCGATATTGTAGCGGAGTACATGAGAGAGATTTCCAAAGTAACGGGCAGAGAGTATGCGCCGTTTACATTTTACGGTCATAAAGAGGCTGAAAATATCATCATTGCCATGGGTTCTGTTACGGAGTGTATTAAAGAAACTATTGATTATCTAAACTCACAGGGCAAAAAAACAGGACTCATCATACCTCATCTTTACAGACCTTTCAGCTTGAAATATCTATTTGCCGTTACGCCCAAAACAGTCAAAAAAATAGCCGTACTTGACAGAACAAAAGAGTCCGGCTCTATAGGCGAACCTCTCTTTTTGGATGTCAGAGCCGCATTTTATGACAAAGAGAATGCGCCTTTGATAGTTGGCGGAAGATATGGACTTGCTTCAAAAGATGTAAATCCTTCTCATATTTTGGCAGTATTTAAAAATCTTGAAGAGAAAAATCCAAAATCAGACTTTACCATCGGCATAACAGACGATATTACATTCAAATCGCTTGAACCTGTAAGAAATGTTGATTTGAGTGATGATGATACAAAAGAGTGCCTTTTTTACGGGCTTGGCGCCGATGGAACGGTAGGGGCAAATAAGAGTTCGGTTAAGATTATCGGCGATGAGACGGACATGTATTCGCAGGCTTATTTTGCGTATGACTCCAAAAAATCAGGCGGTTTTACAAGGTCGCATTTGAGATTCGGCAAAAAGCCTATCCGCTCCACATATCTTGTCTCAAATCCTCATTTTGTGGCATGTTCCGTTGCGGCATATCTGGAACTTTATGATGTTATTGACGGTATCAGAAAAAAAGGCACATTTTTATTGAACTCCATTTGGGATGAAAAAGAGACTGTGGAGAGGATACCAAACAAAGTCAAAAAGATTTTGGCGCGCCAAGAGGCAAATTTTTATATCATAAACGCTACAAAATTAGCACATGAAATCGGACTTGGCAACCGCAGCAATACGATAATGCAGTCTGCATTTTTCAAACTTGCCGATATTATTGACTATGAAAAAGCGCAAGGGTTCATGAAAAAGCAAGCCTATAAAACTTACGGCAAAAAAGGCGACCAGATAGTTGAAATGAACTATAAAGCGATAGATTTGGGCGCTGAAGGGTTGGTAAAAGTTACGGTTGATCCTTCATGGATAAATCTGCCCGATGAAGACGGACAAAAAAACGATAATTATAAAGGCACGGATTATGTGGAGAAAATCGCCAAACCTATAAATGCCGCCAGAGGCAATTCGCTTGCCGTTTCGGTATTTAAAGGTTATGAAGACGGTTCCATGGAGCATGGTTCTACCGAATATGAAAAACGAGGCGTTGGAGTAAGCGTTCCAAAATGGATAGAAGAGAACTGTATCCAGTGCAATCAATGCGTATTTGCATGTCCGCACGCCGTCATAAGAGCGTTTTTGATAGACGACAAAGAGCTTGCAGCAGCGCCTGAGGAGGTAAAAACTCATGCCATAAACGCCAAAGGCAAAGGCGTTGAAGCTCTTAAATATCAGATTCAGGTATCTCCGCTTGACTGTACGGGCTGTGATTTGTGCGTAGCGGCATGTCCTACCAAAGAGAAATCTTTGCAGATGATTCCTTTGCAAGAGTCGCTTGAAGCGAAAGAGCAGGAGAGCGCCGACTATCTTTTCAAAAAAGTTACATATAAAGATACTATTTTAAATAAAAACAGCGTCAAAGGCGTCGGCTTTTCCCAGCCTCTTTTTGAATTTCACGGCGCATGTCCGGGATGCGGCGAAACTCCTTATGTAACGCTTGTAACAAGGCTGTTCGGAGAGAGCATGAGCATAGCAAACGGCACGGGTTGTTCGTCTATTTACGGCGCATCGGCTCCTTCAACTCCTTATAGAAAAAATAGCAGTGGAAGAGGACCTTCATGGGCAAATTCACTTTTTGAAGACAATGCGGAATTTGGACTTGGCATGAAAGTGGCGACAGAGACCATGAGACACCGCATAGCGGAGTTGATGCAAAACGCCAAAGACAAGGTTCCCGCTGAATTATCGGCTTTATTTAAAGAGTGGATAGAGTTTAAAGACGACAGAGTTAAGAGTTTGGAGATTAGAAATGCGCTTGTGCCGCTTTTGGAAAAAAATGCAAAAATTCCCGAAGCACAGGAGATACTAAATCTAAAATCCCACCTTGCAAAACGCTCGCAATGGATCATCGGAGGCGATGGCTGGGCTTATGATATAGGTTACGGCGGACTTGATCATGTATTGGCAAGCGGTGAAAATGTAAATTTTATGGTACTTGATACCGAAGTTTATTCAAATACCGGCGGTCAAAGTTCAAAATCTTCAAGAACAGGCTCTGTAGCGCAGTTCACGGCATCGGGAAAAGCGATACAGAAAAAAGATTTAGGTTATATAGCTATGACTTATGAAAATATTTATGTTGCGCAGATTAACTCCAATGCATCGGCAGCGCAGACTATCAAAGCCATAGAAGAGGCGGAAAACTATGACGGTCCTTCGTTGATCATAGCATACTCTCCTTGTATAGCTCACGGCATTAAAGGCGGACTCGGCAAATCAGGCACTCAAGCCGAACTTGCTACAAAATGCGGTTACTGGCCTTTATACACATACGACCCAAGACTAAAAAAAGAGGGCAAAAATCCCATAAAAATTACGGGCAAAGAGCCTGATTGGTCTTTGTATGAAGAGTTTTTAAATAACGAGGTAAGATACGCTTCTTTGAAAAAGTTAAATCCCGCACATGCGCAGGAACTTTTCAAACACAATCAAGAAGACGCCAAACGCAGATACAGACAGTTAAAAAGATTTGCACAGGCTGATTATTCGGACGAAGTATAAAACATAAAAGGCTGTTTTAAAACAGCCTTTTTCAATGGGAGAGAGGGTATTTTTCGGATACCCGTTTACACGGGTATGACAAAGGGTGTATATCATTCCTTTTTTTTCCTATCTCATTTCCCGCGCCTCCTCCGTCATTCCTACCTCTCCATTTATGTCATTCCCGCGAACCTACGCCCAAGCTTACGAAGTAAGCGCATATCGTGAGGGATGGCAGGAATCCATCTTCTCATGACGACTATTTTTCAAAAATCCATTTTTCCGTAAAACATTTTTGTTGTTTCTTTTTTGGATACCCGTCTTCACGGGTATGACGTAGAGGATACAATGGATAC
>JAISXY010000022.1 GCA_031270285.1 Campylobacteraceae bacterium | reverse complement strand
CATAAGAGATAACTTCAGCTTTGATAAAGCCTTTTTCAAAGTCGTTATGGATAACAGACGCTGCTTTTGGGGCTTTCCAGCCTTTTTCTACAGTCCATGCTCTTACTTCCTTAACGCCTGCCGTGAAATAACTGATAAGTCCCAATTTTTCAAATGATAAACGCACTATCTTATCAAGTCCGCTCTCTTCAATGCCAAGTTCATTTAAAAACTCTTTTGCCTCTTCGTCATTTAAAATCGCTATCTCTTCTTCTATTTTGGCACACAGTTTTATGACATCAGCATTTACGCTTTTGGCGTACTCTTTTAGACTTTTAACATAGATATTATCTTCCGAAAGCGTCTCTTCATCTACATTTGCTCCAAATATCACCGTTTTTCCCGATAAAAATCTAAGCTCTTTATTGAGCGCCGTAAATGATGGATTTTCTTTCTCACTAAACGAATTTGCGGGTTTTAAATTGTCCAAATGTTCCGCAAGTTTCAAGGCAATATCAAGCTGTGCTTTTGCATCTTTGTCGGATTTGGCTTGACGGTTTAGTTTTTCTATTTTTTTATCAAGCTGTTGCAAATCCGCCAAAATAAGCTCTGTTTCTATGATCTCAATATCTCTTAAAGGATTTATCCCGCCCTCTACATGCGTAACATTCTCATCTTCAAAGCAGCGGACGATATGGAGTATTACTTCAACTTCTCTTATGTTTGATAAAAATTGATTGCCAAGACCTTCACCTTTACTAGCGCCCCTAACAAGCCCCGCGATGTCCACAAAGTCAATAGTAGAATACTGAATGCGCTCCGGCTTTACTATCTTTGCAAGCTGCGAAAGACGCGAGTCAGGAACGGGAACGATAGCTTTATTCGGCTCAATAGTACAAAACGGGTAATTTGCCGCTTCGGCGTTTCCAGCTTTTGTAAGCGCATTAAATGTTGTGGATTTGCCGACATTCGGAAGTCCTACTATACCAACTCCTAAACCCATTATTTACCACCTTCCTGACTTTGCAGCATGAGCCAGTACAAGTTCATGCGTACTCCAGCGCCGCTTGCTCCGCTTTGATTGTAACCCCAATCTTTTTCTATGTAAGCGGGTCCTGCTATGTCTAAATGCAGCCATTTATCTTTATACGGCTCTTCTATGAAATTGTCCAAAAAGAGTGCGGCTGTTATAGCTCCGCCATATCTTGACGAAGAGATATTTGAAATGTCCGCAATAGCGCTTTTGAGGAGTTTTTTCAAGTATCTGTTGAACGATAGGTTGTTCACAAGTTCCCCGCTTTGCGCGGCTGCTCTGTAAAGTTCATGTTTTAATTTATCATTGTATCCCATAACGCCCGTGGTGTATTCTCCAAGAGCTACTACGCAAGCTCCTGTCAATGTCGCCATATCTATCAAAAGGTCGGGATTTAACTCCTGCGCATAACAAAGGCAGTCGGCAAGTACCAAACGACCCTCTGCGTCAGTGTTTCTAACTTCTATTGTTTTACCGTTTTTTGCTCTCAATATATCGTCGGGTTTATATGCGTTGCCGCCTATCATATTTTCGGTAGCGCCGATGATAGCGTGGATTTCAAAAGGCAGACGGAGTTTTGCCGCTCCTTTTAAAATCGCCATAGCCGCCGCTCCGCCGCTTTTGTCTGCTTTCATGCTTACCATATAATCGCTTGGTTTTAAACTAAGTCCGCCGCTGTCATAAGTCAAGCCTTTACCTACAAAAACCACTCTTTTTTTGGATTTCTCTTTTGGCGTGTAAGTTAAATGTATAAGGCGGGGAGGGTGTACGCTCGCGCGGTTTACCGCCAAAAATGCACCCATACCCTGATCTTTTAGAAAATTTTCATCAAAAATCTTGCAACTTACGCCTTCAATTGAAGTAAGTTTTTGCGCATCTTCAGCCATTTGAACAGGAGTATAATCATAAGGAGCGGTATTTACAATCTCTTTTGCCCAGTTTGTCGCTTCGGATATGATTTGGGCGCTGTTTTTGGCGTTTTGCAACTCTTCAACGGTAGTTGTGTTTTGATTGTAACTTTGCGTTGATACGGTTATCTCTTCCAAGTTAAAAGGCTCTGTTTTGCTTTTGTATTTTGTAAATTCGTAACTTCCAAGTATAAAGCCTTCTATCAATGCTCTCATGGACTCATTTGCCGTTGTTTCCATGTAAGAGCCGATTTTGACGCTTTTATACGATGTTTGTCTTAATAACTTAACGGCTTTTGCCGCTGCTATACGAAGCTCATCAGAGGCTAAATTTGCGCAGCCAACATATATGTATCCATCTTCAGCCAGCAGTATGCTCTCTTCACTTTCGGCTTTAAAATTTACAGCCTCCAAAGCATATTTATGTTTAATCCATGAGTGATTAAAATTTTTATTTACTATAAAAACTATAACCGCTTGTGCATTTATATTTTCTAAAGTCTCATTTGTTATCTTGATATTCATCTTTTTTCCTTATCTTTTTTTCATAAAAATTATTTTCTATCCGTTTGAATATATATATTATCGTACAGGCAAAAATTATAACTACAGGTATGGCAAAATACCAGTGTTTTTTCGCAAGGTACAGTATATTCCATATATGCTCTCCCAATAAATATGCAGGCAGTATCGTAACAGACGCCCAACACCATGCGCTTATGAGATTAATAACGGCAAATTTTTTTGCACTGTATCGGGTAATGCCGATAGATATCGGCAAAATAGTGCGAAGTCCGTACATGTAACGCTGTATAAATATTATAGGCCAGCCGTAACGCTTCAAAAGCAGATGCGCTATCGCAAATTTTCTACGTTGTTTTTTGAGCTTTCTGTTTATATTTTTTTTGAAGTATCTTCCTATATAAAAATATATCTGATCTCCCGTGAAGCCTCCAAGCCCCGCTATAAAAATAGCCAAATAAAGATTCATATCTCCCGAATGCGCTAAAATGCCGCCCATGATAAGCGCCATTTCGCCTTCTAATATACACCAGAAAAAGAGAATAATATATCCGTATTTTAAAATCAGTTCGCCAAATAACTCTTCCATTAAAGACCTTACTTAAAATTCAAGCGCTGTTTGTGCTTGAATCATATCTTTATCGCCGCGGCCTGAGATATTGACTATCGCAATAGAGTTTTTGATAAGTTTTCTCGGCATTTTTTTCAGATATGCCACAGCATGAGCGCTTTCAAATGCCGGTATAATCCCCTCTTTTTGAGATAACCACACAAAAGCGTCAAGCGCTTCTTTGTCGGTTATACTGTCGTACATAACTTTATGCAGGCTTTTTAGATATGCGTGTTCAGGTCCAATACCCGGATAATCAAGACCTGCCGATATGGAGTAAGCCTCTTGTATCTGACCGTCGTCGTCTTGCAAAAGATAACTCATCTGTCCATGCAGTACTCCAGCGCTTCCGCGCGCCAAACTTGCTCCGTGTTTGTTTGTATTTATCCCCATGCCGCCTGCTTCTATACCTATGCATTTTACGCTTCTATCTTCCAAAAAGCGGCTGAATATCCCAACGGCATTACTGCCGCCGCCGATACATGCGATAACAAAATCCGGCAATTTTCCTTCTGATTGCAGGATCTGCTCTCTTGCTTCCGTGCCTATAATAGCCTGAAAATCTCTAACCATCATGGGATATGGGTGAGGACCTGCTACCGTGCCTATAACATAAAAAGTATCTCTTGCGTTTGTTACCCAATGCCTTATCGCATCATTCATGGCATCTTTGAGCGTTTTACTGCCGCTTGTTACGCTGTGTACTTTAGCACCCAAAAGTTTCATACGAAATACATTAAGTTCTTGTCTTGCGATATCTTTTTCACCCATAAATATTTCGCACTCAAGTCCCAAAAGAGCAGCTATTGTTGCGCTTGCGACTCCATGTTGTCCCGCTCCGGTTTCGGCGATAATCTTTTTTTTGCCCATTTTTTTGGCAAGAAGCCCCTGAGCTATGGTATTGTTTACTTTGTGCGAGCCTGTGTGATTTAAATCTTCTCTTTTTAGATATATCTTTGCTTCAAGTTCATTTGAGAGATTTTGTGCGAAAAAAAGAGGCGAGGGGCGTCCGACATAATTTTTCAGATATTTATCAACTTCGCTCCAAAACTCTTTATCAAAACGCACTTTTTTGTACTCTTCTTCGAGTTCTTGCAAAATCGGCATAAGAGTTTCGGGTACAAACTGCCCGCCGTATATGCCGAAATGTCCCGAACTGTCCGGGTCAAACTTTGAAGGTTTTGGTATATACATCAAAAAACCTCCAAAACAGAATAAACAGGCGTTGTTTTTACTATCTCGGCATCGCCTTTTAAAAATTTCAGATTCATCACAAAGCAGGCTTCCACGCACTCTACATGAATCTTTTGCAAAAGTTTTATCGCAGCTACAGCCGTGCCTCCTGTGGCTATCAAATCATCTATAAGCAGGACTTTGGGCGGATTTTGTTTTGCAGTTGAAAAAGCGTCTATATGTATCTCTATCTCATCTATGCCGTATTCGAGCGAATACTTTTCACTTATGGTAGTGTAGGGCAGTTTTTTTGGTTTTCTTATGGGTACAAAAGCTCTGTTCAGTTTTGCGGCAAGCGCTCCTGCAAATATAAAACCTCTGCTCTCAATACCTGTTATAAATTCAAAATCAAGAGTTTCATATCGCTTGGTTAAATGATTTATCAAAAAATTAAAAGCCTCTTTGTCGTTTAGAAGAGTCGTTATATCTTTAAAAATGATTCCGGATTTTGGAAAATCATGCACATCTCTTATCTTGCCGAAAAGATACTCTTTATCTTTGTCATTTAAAGTAACCATTGATTTTTTCCTTTTATGAAATCTCTATTTTATCTATACGCTTGGCATGTCTGCCGCCCTCAAACGGTTCGTTTATCCATGCATCAATCATTGAGCTTATGACGCCAAGCCCCAGCACCCTTTCTCCAAAGCATAAAACATTTGCGTTATTGTGAGCGCGCGCCATTTTTGCCGTGTAAACATCATGACAGAGTGCGGCTCGTATGCCTTTGTGTCTGTTTGCGGATATACTCATGCCGATACCAGAACCGCAGATGAGTATCCCAAAACTTCCGCTATCTTTCAGTACCGCTTCGCAAAGAATATGTGCAAAATCAGGATAGTCCACTCTCTCGCAGCTTTGCGCTCCAAGGTCGATAACTTCGCAGTTTTTATCTTTTAAGATTTGTATGACTTCTGATTTTATACTAAACCCTGCATGGTCGTTTGCGATATAAAATTTCACCGAAATTCCTTTTAAAATTGATGATTATATCATACCGATAATTAAGAGACAGTTATTTTTTTAATCTCAAACATATATGTTTTTCAGTTTTTATTAGTTAATATTTACAAAATGTATTAAAGGGGGCAATTTTCATGGATGAGTTATTATACTTTCTTATCGGTTTGTCGGTTATATTGATTGTTGTTTTGTTGGTGCTACCCATCATAGCTCTTGTTACGGTGAACAGTTTAAAACAAAGAGTTAAATATCTGGAAGAAAAATTAAGAAATATTTTAAGAACCGAAAATTTGGGTGAGACATTAAAGCCGAAACCGATAAAAGCGCCTGAAACGGAAGAGGTAAAAATTTACGAAGAGCCTCCAAAGCCCGTCGTTCATGAAAAGCCGCCTATCTCAAACGTTTATGAAGCTCCTCGAGCGCTGAATGCCGTTCAAAACAGCGGCGCAAGACCAAAACTGCAAAAAATACACAGACAACTACAAGAGAGCAAAAATGATACGCAGTCTCCAATTGACGAGGCAAGAAAGAGATTTATAGCTTGGCTTGGAGAAAACTTTATCGCCAAAATCGCCGTTGTTATTCTGTTTTTCGGCGTTTCATTTTTGCTGAAATATAGTATAGATCACGGTTTATTATCTCCTGAAGTTAGAGTTTTGGGAAGTTTGATACTGGGCTTCGTGCTGTTTGGCATAGGTTGGCGGTTTAGAAAAACAAAAGAGCTTTATTCGCTGATACTTCAAGGCGGAGGAATAGGAGTTTTGTATATAACTATCTTCGCAGCTTTTAAACTTTATGTGCTTATCCCTGCCGCTGCCGCATTTGCATTACTTATAATAATATGTGCTATTAGCGTATATTTTGCAATTTTACAAAATGCCATTAGTTTGGCTGTGTTGGCGTTTGTAGGTGCTTATTTGTCGCCGATTTTAATCTCAAGCGGCAGAGGAGAGCATATAATACTCTTTAGTTACTATACGATAGTCTCTTTAGCGCTTGTTATTATCAGCCGTTGGCGCTCATGGCGTATTTTAAATTTGATAGGATTTGCATTTACCGCCATAGTTACGGGTTTGTGGTATATAAAATCTTACAAGATAGAGTTTTATCCCGAAACGCAGGCTTTTATCATAGCAAATTTGTTGATTTTCGGGATTCTCGCCGTTTTGCTTTTTGTAAGGCGCGAAAGAGAGAGTATATACCATAATGTCATAGATATAACGCTTCTGTTTGGCGTGCCGATATTAAGCTATGCTTTGGAGTACCGCATACTGTCTCACTTAGAGTTTGCTCCTGCATTTGCGGCTTTGGCTTTTGCGCTTTTTTATATAGCGGGAGCTTTTGGCGTATTTAAAAAATTTAAACATGAAGGAAAAAGAGCCTCTTTTTATATGCTTGGCATCGGTATAGGATTTGCTACTCTTGCCGTTCCTTTGGCATTTGATAACAATCTCACCTCTTTGATATGGCTTTTTGAAGGAAGCGCCATAACATGGGCGGCTTTGAAAAACAATCAATACAAGCTCGGATTTTTCGGACTTCTTATAACTGTATTCGGAGCAGTTTTGCTCATGCATCAGCATAATGCATATTATTATATGTTTGATTATGATGATGTTAATGACTTTATCATACCTTACGGTTTCATGAGCGTGATTTTATTTTTTAATGCGTGCCTTTTTTACCGTTACAAAAAGCTGTATGCAGGCTTCAATGTAACAGGCACTGTTTTACTCGTCGTATCAGCTCTTTCATGGGTGTATTGGATAGTCAAAAGTTCGGACGTACTATATCTTGATGATTTGAGATTTGCCTGCATTATAGCCGCTTTTGTAGCTGCGAGCTGGTTTTGGTATTTTGTCGGAAAAGCGATGAAGTGGGAAGCTTTGGAGTATGCTCTCATCTCGCTTTGGCCTGCGCTTTTTTGCGTAAATATCGTATCTATAGGCTATAGTTCGTTTTTTCTTGATATAAGTTTTGCATTGGCGATTGTCAGCGGATATCTATATCTGTATAAAGGTTCGGTTTTCAAACAGCTTCATAAAAATATGGAACCCATCTTGCATGTATCTTTGTTTTGGTTAGTTTTGATTTGGATATACAGCAGACTTGATGCGATAAGTTATGAATTTATACCGTGGCATTATCAAACATATTTGAATTGGGTTCTTTTTAGCACGGTTTTCGGATTTGTTATTTTGGCAGTTTATATTTTTCAAAAAAAGGCTCTGTTTCCATTCGGCAAATTTTTGCATGAATATTGGCATATAGGTTTAGCTCCGGTGGTTTTATTTCTTGTTTTTAAACTGCTCTCATCGCTATTTATCGGACATGAATTCTATCTGCAGTACATACCAGTTTTAAATCCGCTGGAAGAGAGCGTTATTTTTATATTGACAGTAGTGGGATTTTATCTCAGCGAAACGCTCAAAAACAAAGAAGGAAAAATTTTATTTTTTGCGTACCTGTTTTTTGCGCTCATCTGCTTTTTAGAGTTTAACAGCCTTGTTTTAAGAACAGTAAGCTACTTTTTTGATATACCTTGGTCGTTTTACTATCTGTGGAACAGCGAAATTGTACAAAGTGTACTTTCCATTATCTGGACGCTTTTAGCTTTGAGTTTGATAATTTTTGCAAACAGGAGCAAAAGGAGAAAAATCTGGTTTATCGGCATGGCTTTATTGGTTATCGTTGTGATAAAACTTGTGCTGCATGACAGCGTGAAATTGGAAGGATTATTTAGAGCCTCAGTCTTTATAGGCGTTGCATTGCTGATGCTTGTTATAGGATTTTTAGCTCCGATACCTCCAAAAGAAAATATAGATATAAAAAAGGATTAAATATGTATAAGATGCTTTTGTCCGCGCTTTTTTTAGGCTCTTTTGCATTGGCGCAAAGTTCGCATGATTATGCTTACGGATTTGAGCTTGATGTGGAAGACGGTTCTGCCTTTAGCAGAGTGAGTCTCCCTGATGAGGTTTATTTGCATTCTCTCTCGCCTTCGCTTGACGATGTGGCGATTTTCAATAAAAATGATCGGTTAGCGGCTTTTTCATTTATAGATATGGAAGAAACGGAATATATCATACAAGAGATACCCGTGATTTTATATTTTGTAAGCGATAAAATGAGCAATACCACAGACGGCAGCGCCGTATATACTTATACATATATGATAAAGCCCTCAAACATGACAAATTATCCTACTCTTTTCAAGCTTGAATGGGAAAGTTCGACCTATAATTGGGAAGCCAAAGCCAAAGTCAAAGTGCAGTCAACCGACGGCTATTATCAAAGTACCTCAAGTGCTTTACTGGCAGAGCTTAGAGATGTATCGGATGGGAACATTTTAAAATTAGACGAGATAGCGCTGGATGACAGCAACTATTATGATGAGGATGAGATTGAAAGTTGGCATCTTACTATAACATCAGAGGTCAAAATACCAAAGATTAAATCCATCAAAGCTTATGCAGAAGAGCAGTTTATAAACAGGTCGCTGGTCGCGCTTGACGCAAAATACGAAGACAGTGCAAACAGTACCGATACCGCTGTATATAAACTCCCATCGGTTCAACCTGTGGAGAGCATATATATTGATTTGGTGCAGTATGATTTGATACTTCCTTTGACGATTTTTTATAGAAGCGATAACAAAAGCGATTGGATAAAACTTGACGGACGCATTGTCAATGAAGAGGCTGATATAAAGTTTTCAAAAATTATTTTAGCCAAAGAGTTCATGCTGAAAACAAACGGCAGTTTTAGCGATATTCCGCAAGTTACCGCTCGTAGAAAAAAAGTAGATATTGTTTTTAACAGCGCTAACAGCGCTTCATTTATATTGGCTTACGGTTCTTTTGGAGCTAAAGCGCTTGATTTGCCGTCGTCTGAATTTTTAAAAGATACGGATCTCGACTACATACCGGATGCTATCATAGGAAATCCTGTAAAACTTGGCGGAGAAAAAGCATTTGAGGTAAAAGCAGAAGAGAAAAGCGGCATACCTAAATGGGCGATTTGGATAGCTTTAGTCTTTGGAGTAGGGTTTCTAATCTTTTTGGCTTACAAACTTAGCAAAGAGATGAAAGCGGGATAAATCCACCCCATCTGTCATTTTCGTTTCCTCTTTCGTCATTCCCGCTTCCTCTTTTGTCATTCCCGCGTAGGCTGGAATCCAATTCTATTATGTTTTTTGGATACCCGTTTACACAGGCATGACGGAAGGGGAGGTGTCATTTTCGTTTTTTAGGACAAGATAGCGGAAATCCAAATATGCCAAAAGAGCAGCGAATAAAAGACGCCTTGATGCTCTGCAAAGCTCGCAATAATGGAGAGGCGATACTTAATCGCTGCTACTCCCTATAATGATAAATTTTAATTTCGTATATTTTTATACTCTTCTTTTTCAAGCGTGGATACAAGTTTGCCCATTCTGTCCCATCTCGGAATCTTATCCGAATCCCATGAGAAGTAGATAAACCAAGGTTTGCCGATGATGAGTTTATACGGTATGCTGCCGAAAAATCTACTGTCGGTAGAGTTGTCGCGATTGTCGCCTATCATGAAAAATTCGTCCTTCGGAATCTTCACATAAAATGCATTAAACGAGATTTTGTTATAAGAGGTGTCAAATTCGTCAATCTTAACAGGCTTCATTCCTATCGCCGCCGCTCCTCCTATAAACATGTGTCTGGACATCATGACAAAAGGAGAGGGATTATCTTCGGATAGAATTAGTCTCTCCTTAAATATCAAATATTCATCCGAAGAAGTTTCTCTATAAGTTATCCCGGGGTATGTTTGCGTGTATGGATTTTCAACCCAGAGTTTGCCCGCAATTTCTACTATTTTATCTTCCGGATAATTTTCTTTGATATACTCGTCGCCTTCATTGTGATGCAAGTAAAAAATATCGTCTTTATAGATGATTTCATCTCCGCCTGTAGCAAAGCATCTTTTTACATAATTTTCATTGGTTGTGGGATTTAAAAATATGACTATATCGCCTCTTTGCGGTCTTTTGCCCTCTACAATATGACCATTGTTAAAAATATCGGGAAATACGGGAGTGTTTGTAAATGGGATTCTTGGAGTCGGAATACCGTAAGAAAATTTTTTGGCAAATAAAAAATCACCCACTAAAAGAGAGTTTTGCATGGAAGCGCTTGGAATGATAAAAGCCTGCGCTATAAAAAATATCACAAGCAAGACTATTATTATAGTACCCGTCCAACTGCTCGCAAAATTATAAAGTTTTTTTAATGTCCGTTTCATAAATTTAACCTTCCTGTACTCTGTTTTTTGCCGCTTTTATGGTATTTTCAAGCAGCATGGCGATAGTCATAGGGCCAACGCCTCCGGGTACTGGGGTTATAAACGAACATTTAGGCGCAACATTTTCAAAATCAACATCGCCTACTAATTTCCCGTCTTTTAGATGATTTATCCCTATATCTATTACGATAGCCTCATCTTTAACCATATCTTTTGTTATAAGTCCCGCTTTGCCTACTCCTACTATCAGCAAATCAGCCTTTTTAGTATGAGATGCCAAATCTTTAGTGTAAATATGACAAATATCAACCGTAGCAAATGCATTCAGTAAAAGATTCATCATGGGCTTTCCGACTATATTGCTAGCGCCCACGACACATGCGTTTAAGCCTTTGACATTTATATCGTAGTGCTCCAAAAGCCTCATCACGCCAAGAGGAGTACACGGTACAAAACTGTCAAATCCCGCAACAAGACGGCCAACATTAAACGGGTGAAAACCGTCCACATCTTTTTTCGGATCAATAGTTTCAATGATTTTAGTCTGATTTACATGAGGAGGAAGCGGAAGTTGAACCAAAATACC
>JAISXY010000001.1 GCA_031270285.1 Campylobacteraceae bacterium | reverse complement strand
TCAAGCTGGCGCAGAATAGAAAAAGACGCTAAAGGAAAATTGGTAAAAAGTATCCTGCACGTAGAGTAATTTTGAGAACTATTATGCATTCATATATTTAAAATTATTTGAAGTATAATTTAAATATAATTTGTTAATTTTTTTAAAAAGGATGCAACATGAGAAGAATTTCATTGTTACTATTTGCAACTTTTGCATTTAGTTGGGGGGGGGGGGCGAAGTATCGGTCGTAGTCGGCGGCGTACATCCGTTTGATTCCATGAAATATAACGATCATATGACTTACGGCTTAAGAATAGGCATAAATACCAACGACTTCATTATTGACCAGTTTGAGCTGGGATACGATTACTCAAGAGATGTTGATTATTACGAAAAACATTTTGCAGAGATAGTGGATCCATATTTTTACAATATTCTTAAAGGCGAAGGCAGCATACATCGTATCTACTTCAACGCCATAAAAGAGTTTGAAGTTTCAAAATCTGCAAAACTCTATGCGCTTGCAGGAATCGGCTGGGAGAGTTTTTTAGAAGATAAAGGCAAGTCTGACTGGCTCTACGAAGAATTTGAAAAACATCATGAAAAAGACGGTACATTCGGACAATATGGCGCCGGATTAAAGTACTATTTCACAGACAATACGGCTTTAAAAGCAGAAGTAAGGCATGGTATAAAATTTGACTCGCCTCACAGAAGCAATCTTTACTATACTCTTGGTCTATCATACACATTTGGCGGAGATAAACAGTCTTTGCCGCAAAAAACCGAATATCTCGCAGAAACAACCATTACAATGAGTGAAAAAACAACTGTAAAAGAGAGCGAAGAGGCGGCTGTAAAAACAGTTGTTTTAACTCAAAAAAGCTTTAATTTTGATTTTGGCAGCGCGCAAGTACTTGACTCCGGTGAAGCCATATTAAAAGAAGTCGCTCAGGATTTAAAAGCTAACCCCAATTTGAAAATCAAAATACTCATAGAAGGTCATGCAGATTCTACAGGAAGCAGTAAATACAATACAAAACTCTCTCAAAAAAGAGCTGATGCCGTTAAGAATAAACTCGCCGAATATGGTATAGAAGCCGACAAAATAGAGACTGAGGCTTATGGTGAAGACAAGCCTGTCGCTACAAATGAAACCAAAGAAGGAAGAGCTAAAAACCGAAGAGTTGAGATTATTTTTGTACAATAAATTTTCAAGAGTGCGTAAGATATATTTGCGCACTCTTATCGCATCAAATTATTCTTCTTAAAACCTTTCTATTTACGCGTCAATAAGCTTATTTTGATATAATTAAAGTTTTCAAAAAATACAAATTAGGATATACATGTACCGTTTTGCGCCATCTCCGACAGGCGATATGCACATAGGCAATTTAAGAGCCGCTATTTTCAACTTTATCTGCGCCAAACAAAGCGGCAAAGGCTTTTATATACGTATAGAAGATACCGATACTGTGCGCAATATTGAGGGAAAAGACAAAGAAATCCTGGATATATTGAAAGTTTTTGGCATCACTCATGAGATTATCTACTATCAAAGTAAAAACCTAAAATTCCATCAGCAGTTTGCAATGCAGTTAGTAACCGAAAAAAAAGCATTCGCATGCTTTTGCACGGAAGAGGAGATAGAAGCAAAACGAGAAAATGCTAAAAAAAACGGCATCGCCTACAGATATGACAACCATTGTCTAAACTTAAGCGACGAAGAGATTTTGACAAATGAGAAACCATTTACGGTGCGGTTAAAACAGCCGACAAATCCCATAACTTTCACAGATGAGATAAAGGGAGTTTTGACATTTGAGCCGAAAGATATAGACAGTTTTGTCATCTTAAGACACAACAAAACCCCCATGTACAACTTTGCCTGCGCAATTGACGATATGCTGGAAAATACCACAGATATCATAAGAGGCGAAGATCATGTATCAAATACTCCCAAACAAGAACATATAAGAGCATCTTTGGGATATACGCAAAAGATAAACTACGCCCATCTTCCTATCATTCTCAACGATGAAGGCAAAAAGATGAGCAAACGCGACGATGCTTCAAGCGTCAAATGGCTTTTGGAGGAAGGATTTTTACCGGGCGCTATCGCAAACTATCTCATTTTGCTCGGCAATAAAACTCCGCATGAAATCTTTACAATGCAAGAGGCAATAGAGTGGTTTGATATAAAAAATGTCGCCAAATCTCCCGCAAAATTTGATATTGATAAACTGCGACAGATAAACAGAGAACATTTAAGGCGTTTAAACGATAAAGAATTTGCATCTCTTATGGGGTTTGAAGATGAAAACATCGGCAAAATCGGCAAAATATACACCGAAGAGGGAAGCAGCATAAAAGAGATAAGCCCAAAAGTCAAAGCTCTTTTTACGCCGAAAAAAGCGCCCGAAGGGTTTGAAAAAGAGTTTGATACATTAAGGCTTATTTTAAAAGATGCTCCGTATTTTGAAGAGTTTGGTGATTTTAAAAATTATCTATCCGACAAATCATCTCTAAAAGGCAAAGCTCTTTTTAAACCGCTGCGCTCTCTTTTGACAAATTCGGAACACGGACCCGAACTTGCAACTTTATATCCTGTTATCAAAACTTACATGAAGGAGATCATTACATGAACGATATTTTGATACTATTTTTGCAAACCGTACAGATTGTCATAAATATTTATATTTGGATTATTATATTTTCAGCGCTTCTCTCATGGATACGCCCAAATCCGTACAATCCCGTAGTGCGCATTATCCATTCGCTCACAGAACCTGCATATAATGCCGTAAAAAAGATTTTTCCAACTACATTCGGCATGATAGATATCACTCCCATGATAGTGATATTTATATTGATGATTATCAGTAAATTACTCTTTTATGTATTTTAAAATTCTCACTTGCTTATCTGTTTTTTCCGCCTCAATGCTTTTTGGAACGCTTTTAGACTATAAAGAGATAAAAACAAAACCAAAAAGTATCGCAAGAGATTACTATATTTATCGGCTTTTGCTTGAAGGCAATGCAACCAAAAAGGAGATTACCGACTTATATTATGAAATCAGCCGTATGAATCCGACGCTAAAAAGGGAGTTTGGAAAAAAGATTGATATCTACTCCCATCTCCCATGCAAACCGCTTAATGCAAAAAAACTGCATGAAACGGATAACGAATGCTTGATAAAACTCTTAACGCCCCAATTCGTTGAGCCGTTAAGCTCATCTGTAAAAATATATATTGCAAACAGAGTGCAAAAAGAGAGCAATTTTACGGCAAATTGGATAAACGCATTAAATGACAAAGAGCCGTTTAAGCTCATGCAAAAACAGAGTTTAGCGGAGGAGTTTTTAAAAATTTTCAATGAAATGCCGAAATCATACAGATATAAACTTAACTTTAAACTTGATAAAGATTTTTTATACCAATTAGAGTCTGCGCTCTCCCCTTACGAAACTTTTGTGAAAAATATCGTTTTTGATCGCGAGAATTTTCAAAAACCGTCAAATTCTCTGCTGTACATACCGCAAAGCGCTAAACTTACGCATCAAACATTCTTTTATCTTGGTATAAACGCTCTTTTGTACGGCGATAAAAATCTATCCGAGATTTTGTTTGAAAAAGCCAAAAAAAGCGCATATTTCAGGTCTGACATGGACAAATCGCTGTTTTTCAGCTATCTTGCAAGCGGTAATGAAACTATTTTATCCGAAATCAGCGATAGTTTTGATGTTAATATATACTCATTGTATGCTCAAGAAAAATTGAATATCCGCGCTTCAAATATCATCTTTCTATCTTCTTCGCGCGAAAAAGCGACACATAAATTTAATATGCAAGACCCTTTTTCATGGACGCTTTTGCTTAATAATATAAAAAACATGAGCAAAAAAGAGATGGAACTTTTCACTGTTGGATTTGATGCGCAGGAGACGCTGCCGATTTACGCATTTTTGCTGGAAAGAAACATGCAGTATAAATATCACTATTTTATAATTCCATTTGAGAAGTATCTGTCAAATTTAAAAGACGAGAGAAAAGCGCTGATACTTTCCATAGCAAGACAGGAAAGCCGTTTTATACCTTCAGCCATATCCTCTTCATATGCGCTTGGAATGATGCAGTTTATGCCAAATATCGCATCAGATATAGCGGCAAGTCAAAAAATAAAAAATTTTGATATTGATGATATGTTTGAGCCAAAAACCGCTTACAAATTTGCCGATATCCATCTGAATTATCTTGCTAAGCATTTAAATCACCCGCTTTTTATAGCTTATGCTTATAACGGCGGTATAGGTTTTATAAAAAAGACGCTGCAGTCAGATAAACTGTTTAAAGATGGAGAGTATGAGCCGTTTTTGAGTATTGAACTGCTTCCGAATGCAGAGAGCAGAGAATACGGCAAAAAAGTTTTGGCAAATTATGTGGTTTACATGGAGCATTTCGGCAAAAAAATAACTCTTACAGATCTTTTTGAAACCTTAATAAAACCTTCTCAAACGGATAAATCTCTACGGAAAGATTGAGATAGTCCTCGCTGGTTTTTGGCACACTCGCAAGAAAATATCTGCTCCATTTGTTTTGAATAGGCAAATACTTTATTATCTCATCATCCGTTGAGAGCGTTGCTACATGCGCAGTTTTTGTACCGAAAGTAATATTTGGTTCTTTGATCTCTACATCTCCGTTTTTTGAGTAATAAACAATCAATACCACAGTATCAAGCTCATTTGCAGAATATTTTTTGATATTATTCAAATATGTTGCACTGATAAGCAGAGTTGAATTATCCTCAAGCACAAGGCGCGCTTTTTGCGTATTGATTATTGTCTGTTCTATACTCATGCTTTCACTGCTTTCTTTTGAAGCGCAGCCGAAAAACAGCGCAAAACTTACCATCAATATAAAAATATGCAGACTTTTCAGAAAAATTCCTTTTATGCGTATATTTGGATATAATTTTACGCTAAATGGCTTGATAAACTCATTAAAAGATAAATGTTTTTTTGATATAATTAAGCCCTATTTTAAAAGAGGAATTAGATGCAGGAGATAATACAAGCCATAAGCGTTGCTGCCGTGCGCATAAAAAAAGCTATTGAGTTCAGCGACACAGGTTATAGCGAACATACCAATAAAACGGGCGATACGCAGTTAAAACTTGATATAGCAAGCGATTTGATAATAGAAGAGGAGTTTTCAAAAGTACCTTCCGTCAAAACCGTTATCAGCGAAGAGAAAGATGAAGCGAAACTGCTGCATGAAGAGGGCAGATATATCGTAGGATACGACCCGCTTGACGGCTCAAGTTTGATAGATGTAAATCTGGCTGTGGGTTCGATATTCGGCATTTATGAAAACGGTATGAGCGGTTCGGATTTGATATGCGCCGTATATGTAGTTTACGGTCCGAGAGTCGAGATGGTCGTAGCTTGGAGTAAAGTAACGCTTTACAGACTGAATGAAAGCGGAAAATTTATAAAAATCAAAGAGATAAAACTTAATGAAAAAGGCAAATTAAACGCTACGGGTGCGACGCAAAAAGGGTGGGCGGCGTATCATAAAAAGCTTATTGATGAGATATTTGCCGACGGTTACCGCTTGAGATATTCGGGCGGTATGGTGCCTGACTTGCATCAAATACTCCTAAAAGGCGGCGGATTGTTTTCGTATCCATCTACTACAGATGCCTTAAAAGGAAAGTTGAGAATGGTATTTGAAGTGTTTCCGTTTGCGTTTGTATTTGAAAAAGCGGGTGGAGGCGCGATAGACGGCAAGAGAAGGATTTTGGAGTTAAAGCCGTCTCATCTTCATGACACAACTCCCTGCTTTTTCGGCTCAAACGAAGAGATAAAAAGGGTTTTAAATGAGTACGCAAAACATTGATATAGAAACTGACGAGTACAAACTAACCCTGAAAAAAGAGAGTGAGATTTTACTCATGTGCCAAAAGGAGAAAAACATTGAGAGCTGTTTTACATGTGAAAAGATTTTTGAATGTGAAAAGAGAAAAAAGTATGTTAAATCCGTTTATGAAAGTATGTCGCATGGACAAGGCGGCGGATTTGAATTTTAAAGGAAAGAGATGAGCAAAAAAGCATATATTACCACGCCGATTTATTATGTAAACGACATTCCTCATATAGGTCATGCATATACTACTATTATTGCGGATTCATTGGCAAGATTTTACAGACTTAAAGGTTATGATACATTTTTTCTGACAGGCACCGACGAACATGGACAAAAGATAGAGCAAGCCGCAGCGGCAAGAGGAAAAAGCGCTAAAGAGTATGCTGATGAAGTGAGTGCGAAATTTAAGGCTTTGTGGGATGATTTTGAGATAAGTTATGACTATTTTATAAGAACAACCGATGAAAATCACAAATTGGGCGCACAAAAAGCATTTGAAACAATGTTTAAAAACGGCGATATATATAAAGGCGAATACGAAGGACACTACTGCGTAAGCTGTGAGACATTTTTCACCGACTCGCAACTGATAAACAACGAATATTGTCCGGATTGCGGCAAGATAACGACGCTCGTAAAAGAGGAGAGTTATTTTTTCCGTTTAAGCGCATATCAGGATAAACTCTTAAAATGGTACGAAGAGGTAGATGACTGTGTTATGCCTAAAGCCAAAAAAAATGAAGTTATAAATTTTGTAAAACAGGGGCTTCGCGACCTCTCCATAACAAGAGCAAGTTTTGACTGGGGCATAAAACTTCCGCCGTTTTTAGGCGACTCTAAACATGTGCTGTATGTATGGCTTGATGCTTTGGTAAATTATATAAGTGCGCTTGGATATGGCACTGATGAGAAAAATTTCTCTTACTGGCCTGCTTCGTTTCATCTTGTCGGGAAGGATATTTTGCGTTTTCACAGCATTTATTGGCCTGCTTTTTTGATGAGTTTAAATCTCCCTTTGCCAAAACATATAGCAGCTCACGGCTGGTGGACAAGAAACGGCGAAAAGATGAGCAAATCCAAAGGAAATGTCGTCAATCCGCGTGAAGTTGCCGAAGTTTACGGACTTGAAAATTTCAGATACTTTTTACTAAGAGAAGTTCCGTTCGGACAGGACGGCGATTTTAGTCAAAAAGCTTTGATAGACAGGATAAACTCGGATCTTGGAAACGAGCTTGGAAATCTTTTGAACAGAATCATCGGCATGAGCGGCAAATACAACAATTACGAACTTATTTCTTCGTCTGTTTTGAAATTTTACAAAAAAGATATTGACACAGCAGACGCTATTTTGAGCAATGCGGAATCTTTCATACATGAACTTCAGACAAACAAATACCTTGAAGAGATATGGAAAGTTTTGACTATCGCCAACCAGTCCATCACCCTGTACGAACCATGGACAAAGATAAAAGAGGGTAAACTTGAAGAGGCAAATGCGATAGTAGCTCTCAGCGCAAATCTTTTGGCAAAAGCGAGCATACTTTTCTCTCCTATCATGCCAAAAACCGCACAAACGATAGCAAAAAGTTTAGGGTTTGAACTGGATACAAAATCTTATGAAAAACTCATTATCAACAAAGAGCTTTTGGACACAACTGTGATAACTCCCACAGCGCCTCTGTTTCCGCGTATAGAAAAAGAGTTGATGAACACTCCCGAGCCTGCGATAAAAGAGGCGAAAAAAGACGAGCAGCTCATAAGCGCAGATAAATTTTTCAACTCCAAAATACAAGTCGGCACCATCATAAAAGCAGAACCGATAGAAAAAAGCGACAGACTTTTAAAGGTTTTTGTAGATATAGGAGAAGAAAAACCGCGCCAAATACTCTCCGCTATCAAAGCATATTATGATGCGAAAACCCTTGAAGGCATGCAAGTTTGCGTAGTTGCAAATTTAAAACCTGCAAAGATAATGGGATTTGATTCTTACGGCATGATCTTAAC
This sequence comes from Campylobacteraceae bacterium, assembly GCA_031270285.1. Classification (GTDB taxonomy): domain Bacteria; phylum Campylobacterota; class Campylobacteria; order Campylobacterales; family Campylobacteraceae; genus JAIRKW01. The sequence continues at coordinate 2,218 of JAISXY010000001.1, read as the reverse complement.
CGCGGAAGATAAAAACGGCATCACGTTAATCACTCCGCAAAATTTAAAAGATGTCGGCTCAATCATAAAATGATTATTGAAAATTTAGCGCAAGTTTGCTCGGGATATCTGCTCAAAGAACCTTTGGTAAAATCCGTTACGAGTTTTACATGCAAATGCGATAAAGTAACAAACGGCGGAGCTTTTTTTGCTTTGGAAGGAACAAAAGAGGAGATTGGCGAAGCTTTGAAAAACGGCGCATACGCCATAATACATGAGCAAAATATAACGATAGACGACAATGAGATAGCATGGATAAAGGTGGACTCTATCCAAAAGGCGATGATTCGCTTTATGCGTTTTTTGGTTGAAACAAACGAGATAAATGCCGTACATGTATCTTTGCTGCAATTTGATATGCTAAACTCTTTTAAACTGCATTTTAAAAATACGCATCTTAGTGGTGAAATTTGCGAAGCTTTTTTGGAAGTTACAAGCTTGGAGCCAAAAAGCCATATCTTCTCAAAAAACAAAGAGTTGTTAGAACAGATATCGCCGCAGTTTGAGAGCATGGACGAAGAAGCGGAAGCCGTGATACTGCAATCGCACTCCATATTTAAAACCACTTTCGTTTGTGCGGAAAGTTATTTTAAAGATTTTATGATTCCGCCCCTTTTTGTACCGAATTTCGCCGCTGTTGTAACTTTTTTGAAGAAAAAATCGCTTGATTTCAAGATAGACTCTATAGAAAAAAGCGGCCATTTTGAACCGATATTTGTAAACACGGCTTTGGAAGCGCGCCCGTTTGGTTCAACACATCAAGCCATTATCATAGAGAGCGATGAAAAACTTTTTGAACGAGAAGAGCAGTGGATAAAAAAGTATGTTTCGGAGGATTATCTGCTGGTACTTGCTCCGCATAACGCCAAGATTTCAATCTCATGTAAAAGATACACTTCCGCAAAATCGCTTCAAGCCATAAATCTCTCATCCACTAGATATGTTTTGGTATTGGGGGACAAAGATGAGATAATCGCCGCTTTGGAAGAGCCAAGACAGATCCAAAAAACGCTCTTTTAATTTTTTACATACGGTATTTTATCAACGGCATTTGCATTTTTAAATCCGCGCAGTCTCAAGCGGCAGCTATCGCAAACTCCGCACGCTTCATCTTCATTGACATAACAGCTCCATGTAAGCTCAAGCGGTACGTCAAGCAAAAGAGCCTCTTTTACAATATCTGATTTTGTTAAATGAACAAGGGGCGTATGTATTTTGATATTTGTCTCTTTTTTCGTGCCTTCATTTACGGCGTCTTCTATCTTTTTGATAAAATCCTCCGTGCAATCGGGATACCCGCTGCTATCCTCTTCCATCACTCCGAGATAAAGACTCTGCGCACCCTCTTTTTCGGCAAGCGATGCGGCTATGGAGATAAAAATCCCGTTTCTGTAAGGCACATAAGTGTTTGGCACGCCCTCTTCCAAGCCGCTTGTTCTTACATGTAAAGTCCTATCGGTCAAAGATGAAGAGCTTGTATTTTTTATAAAAGATGTATCCAAAACTACCTTTTTTGCGCCCAAAACATCGGCGATTTTTTCAAAACACTCTAACTCTTTTTTTTGCGTTCTTTGACCGTAATTAAAATGCAGGGCTATTATCTCATTGCCGTCTTTTTTGGCTCTAAACGCAGCCAGTGCGCTGTCCATGCCGCCGCTTATAATACATACCGCTTTTTTCAAATATCATCCTTTGTTTTTTTGTGATTATAACAAAAATAGACGCCTAAAACTGCTATAATTGCCAAAAAGGTTTTTTATGCTGATGATTGAAAATGAAACTAAATACGCCGTAAATACGCTTTTGCTTGAAAAGATAGCTTTGAAACTGTGCAAAAAAGATATAGAGTGTATATTTGTAAATTCCGAAGATATGCGGCTTTTAAACTTTAAAGAGAGAGGAAAAAACGAAAGCACCGATGTTTTGAGTTTTCCATTGGAAGAGTTGCCTTATGCGCCAGCCGGCAGCATTGTGATAAATCTGGAACTGGCAAGCAGTATGGCAAAAGAGTTAAATCACACTTTAGATGATGAGTGTGCGCTGCTTTTTATTCATGGCTTGCTTCATCTTTTGGGCTTTGATCACGAAAATGACAATGGAAAGATGAGGATAAAAGAAAAAGAGTTGATAGAGAGTTTCCGCCTGCCCAAAAGTTTGATTTGCAGAGTAGAAGAGAAAG
>JAISXY010000017.1 GCA_031270285.1 Campylobacteraceae bacterium | reverse complement strand
CCTCCTCCTTTTATAACCAACAAATCGCCGTTTAATTCAAAAGAATTTGCATTTAAAAGTATATTCGTAAAATCCTCTTCCAGTTTTGCAAGCTTGGGCGACAGAGCCGCCATACGCGTTGAGAGCATATCGGAAAATATGATTTTGCCGTTTGAGAGTTTATAATTTGCGCTGAAATTATTTACGCCGTTAAAGCCTGCCGCCCGCTCTTTTGAAAATGTAAGCGAGGGCATCTTTTCAAGCGTTAAACTCTCGTTTGAAATGCTTGAGAGCGTCCATGAAGAGTCTTTAAAAATATCCGCGTTTGGAAAGAGTGCGCATCCGACGAAAAACAGTCCCAAAAAGGAGGCAAATATAGCTTTTTTCATACTCATATCGGTAAAACTCTGATATTGGCGTAAAGCTTTTCCTGCAAAACGGACTCTATGGCAAAGAGCGTTCCCGTAGCGCCGCTGGCACAACCGCTGCAAGCGCCGAGATATCTTATATAAACGTCTATATTTTCACCATCTTCCTTTACATCTATAATTTCCATATTGCCGCCGTCCATGACGAGCATCGGGCGGATTTGCTCATCCAAAACTTTGTCTATCTCTTTAAATTTTTGTATGATGCTCATATCTTTAAACGATGGCGCTTCATAAGTATCGCAAGACGCGGTTTTTGCTAACTTTTCATATTCCATTTCACTTCTCACCTCTTTTAATATATCTACCAAATGGTACTCTCTGCTCTCATGACCGCCGGGCTTGATACAGGATTTGCAAAATGCGCCGGCTTTTGTGTATCTTGTAATATCTTCAACACTTTTAAGGTCGTTTAACCGTATAACCTCTTTTATCGTTCCAAGGCTTACTCTTGCGCATTCACAGACGATTATCTCATCTTCAAAGTGAGCCGCATCTATGCCTTTATATTGTGCGGCAGCAGCTTTTATAACGTCATAAGCCATAACTGAACAGTGCATTTTTTGAGGAGGAACCGCAGGCACGTCAGGCGTGTCTCTCATGGCAAACTCTACATCAAGATTTGTTATCTTGACCGCCTCATCTACCGTTTTACCGATACAAAGCTCTGCCATAGTATCCGAACTTGCTATCGCTGTTCCACAGCCGAAACTTTTAAATTTTGCATTTTTTATAATATCTGTTTTAGGGTCAATAGCCCAATACAACCTAACTGCATCGCCACAGCTTTCAGCTCCAAAATCCGCAACTATAAGTTTTAGATTTTCAGCGTTTGCCTCTTCTTCGGTTATCTCGCCTCTATGTTTTGGGTTATCTATGAGGGCGGCTACTTTATTGCTGTACTCTTCCCATATTGAACCGCCTATCAAATCAGATTTTGCCATCTGCTATCCTTTTATAATTTACTTTTATGCCATGAAGGCGCATAAGAGAATGAGCTTGATATATCGCGCAGGCGTTTGATAGCTTTTGTGGTAACGTCTATCGTAAAATCTATCTCTTCTTCGGTTGTAAATCTGCTTAAGCTAAATCTAACAGCCGTATGCGCTAACTCTTTATCCGCTCCTATTGCCTCCAATACGGGATTTGACTCCAGTGTTTCACTGGCACAGGCGCTTCCCGTACTTGCGGCGATTCCTTGTTTGTTTAAATCCCAAAGCATCGCTTCGCCCTCAACGCCTTTTATGCTTGCCAAAATCGTATTTGGAACGCGCTCCTGCCTGTTCCCGACTACAAAAACATCTGTTATTTTAAGCAGCGCATCTTCCAGTTTATCTCTTAAGCGTCTTACTTCGCTCTTTTCAAAATCCATATATCTGTTTGCAAGTTCCAACGCTTTGCCCATGCCGACTATGCCCGCGACATTCAGCGTTCCGCTTCTAAGTCCGCCCATATGTTCGCCACCGTGCAGCAAACTCGTAACTCTACAGCCTTTTTTGATATAAAGACCGCCTACGCCTTTCGGTCCGTGAAATTTGTGCGCGGAAAAGCTCATAAGATCAACATCCGCCGCTCTTACATCCACATTTATCTTTCCCACTGCCTGAACAGCGTCCGTATGAAAAAGCGCACCGTTTTCATGAGCGATTTGCGCCAACTCTTTTATGGGGAAAATCATTCCTGTTTCGTTATTTGCCCACATGATTGAGACTAAAGCCGTTTTATCGTTTATCGCTTTTTTTAAGCTCTCAAGCTCTACCACTCCCTCTTTATTGACAGGCAGATAAGTAACTCTCACTCCAAGCGTTTCCAAAAATTTACAGGACATGATAGTAGCTGGATGCTCTACGCTGCTTGTTATGATGTGGTTTTTCTCTTTATTTAAAATATGGTCGAAATATGTTCCTTTGATAACCCAATTTGTACTCTCCGTAGCACAGGAGGTTACAACCATATCGTCTTCATTTGCGGCATTAAACCCTTCGTATAATTGATCCATAGCTTTTCGCAAGGCAGGGTGTGTTGCGCTCCCAAATGCATGCAAAGAGTTCGGATTGCCGTAGTTTTTTACAAAAAACGGCTCCATTTCGACAAACACTTCAGGGTCAACCATGGTTGTAGCGTTATTATCAAGGTATATGGACATTTCTTAATAGCTCCTAAAAAAATATCTTTTTTAATTCGGATATTTTTTGTCTTTTTAACGATGGTATGATAGATAAAAATTGATTAAAAAGAAATTAAAATTTTCGGTCAATTTTCCAATTTAGCATATAAATGCAGATAAAATCAAACGCAAAACCGCTTTTTATGCGTTCAATACTCTTTTGAAGCCTCTATTTTATATAAGATTGCGAAAGTACGGATAGTAAGCTGCACATTTTCAATATCTTTTATCCGTATTTGCATTTATGAGTGAGAAAAACTCTCTTCTGGTGTCGGTGTTTTTGATAAAAATACCGCGCAAAGCCGAAGTTGTGGTAGTGGAGTTTATCTTCTCAACGCCTCTCATCTCCATGCACATGTGTCTTGCTTCGATGACTACTCCAACGCCTTTTGGTTTTATCACATCATCTATCGCATAGGCTATCTGTTCGGTTAATTGCTCTTGTATTTGCAAGCGGCGCGCAAAGATATCCACCATGCGCGGGATTTTTGAAAGTCCTACGACTTTGCCGTTTGGTATATAAGCTACATGAGCGCGACCTATGATGGGCAAAAGATGGTGTTCGCACATGGAGTAAAACTCAATATCGCGGATCAAGACCATTTCGTTATTGGAACTTTGAAAAAGCGCATCGTTTAATACCTGCTTTGGGTCAAGTTTATATCCTTCCGTCAAAAATTCCCATGCTTTTGCTACGCGCGCTGGGGTTTTCAAAAGCCCTTCGCGCTCAGCATCCTCGCCTATCAATTCCAGTATTTTTTTAACTGCTCGTTCAAATTCTTGCTGTTTTGCTGCTTCCATTTCATCGCTTTTAAAGATATTAGTAAAGAGTGAATTTTACTAAAAATTTGTTTACAAGTAAATATATCAAAGCTGCATAAATGAGTTATTAAAGAAAACTTTGATATATTCACAAGAAAATTTTTATCATGTAAGAGGAATCTATGGAAGTTAAAGTAGTTAGAGTTAATAATGCAAATGCGTCGGCAGCAGCGACAATAAGCAGTAAGATTATAGAGCAAAAAGAAGACAAAATTTTAAGAACATTAGCAAAAGACGCCCGCATTGACGGTTTTAGAAAGGGTAAAGTCCCGCCGTCTGTTTTAAAGGCAAGATATGGCGATAAGGTAAAAGCGGATGCGGAGCAAGAAGCGGTAAAAGAGTTGTACGATGCGGTGGTAAAAGAACTTGGGCTTGATGAGAAGAGTATCGTAGGAGAGCCGTTTTTCTCAAATTTTAACAGAAAAGACGACGGCGTTGAGGTAGAGCTTAAAATCTCTTTCAAGCCAGAAGTCAAGCTTGATGGATACGAAGAGTGTATCCCTGAATTTAAACTCCCCTCCGTTACTAAAAAAGAGATTGAGGAGAGGATAAATTCACTCCTCAAAACTACGGCTCCTTTGAAAACTATCGCCACAAAAAGAGGACTTAAAAAAGGCGATTTTGCCATGATTGATTTTGAAGGGTTTATAGAAGATGTCGCATTTGAGGGCGGCAAAGCTGAAAATTATACTTTAGAACTTGGCAGTAAAAGCTTTATAGAGGGATTTGAAGAGTCTCTTACAGGCTTGAAAGCGGGCGGACAAAAAGATATAAACGTAACTTTCCCGCAAAGTTATGCCAATAAAGATTTGGCAGGCAAAGAGGCGGTTTTCAAAGTAAAGCTTCATGAGATAAAAGAGAGAGAGATACCAAAAGAGATAAGCGAAGAGCTTTTGAAAAAGTTTTTGCCGAGCGAAAAACAGCCGACATATGAGCTTTTGGAAGAGAAGATAAAAGAGCAGATAAAAAATGAAAAAACCTCAAAACTCTATCATGAAGAGTTGAAGCCGAAATTTGTAGAAGCGATAGTGAAAAAATTTACTTTTGACCTGCCCGACAATATCGTAGAGCAAGAGTTGGATATCCACTTTAGAAACGCTTTTGCGGGCATTGGAAAAGAGGAGCTGGAAGAGTACAAGAAAGATCCCAAAAGAGCGCAGGAGAAAAGAGAGACGTTTAGAAAAGATGCCGAAGACAGCGTAAGACTTACATTTATCGTAAATGAGCTGGCGATTTTGAACAGTATCAGTGTAACGGATCAGGAGCTTACTCAGATGGTGTATTATGAGGCATTGCAGTACGGACAAGAGCCTAAATCTCATTTTGAAAATTACAAAAAACAGGGCGTTTTACCAGCCGTTAAAATGGCTATGATTGAAGACAAACTGTTTCAAGCGCTGTTTGACAGAGCAAATAAAGGAAAATAATGAGTTATTACATACCGGTTGTTATTGAAAAAACAGGACGCGGCGAACGCAGTTACGACATATACTCAAGGCTTTTAAAAGACAGGATAGTCATGTTGAGCGGCGAGATACATGATGAAGTGGCATCGTCCATTGTCGCTCAAATGCTCTTTTTAGAAGCGGAAGATCCGGAAAAAGACATATATCTTTATATAAATTCACCCGGCGGCGTTGTTACAAGCGGACTTAGCATATATGATACGATGAATTATATCAAGCCCGACATTGTTACTATCTGCATCGGACAGGCGGCATCCATGGGGGCATTTTTATTAAGCTGCGGCGCAAAGGGCAAAAGATTTGCGCTGCCAAATGCCAGAATCATGATACATCAGCCTTTAGGCGGCGCGCAGGGGCAGGCTACAGACATAGAGATACAGGCAAAAGAGATTTTGAGAGTCAAAGAGACGCTGAATGATATTTTGGCAAAAAATACGGGTCAAAAAGTGGCAAAAATTGCCAAAGATACGGATAGAGACTTTTTTATGAGCGCATATGAAGCCAAAGAGTACGGGTTAATAGACAGCGTTCTTGAAAAGAAAAAGTCTTAAGAGGATTTTGATGATTAGAGAAGTTTTGACATATCCAAACCCGAAGCTTAGAACCGTCTCTCATGATGTTGCGGAATTTGATGAAAATCTGCATGTTCTGCTTGATGACATGTATGAGACCATGATAAATAAAAACGGCGTGGGTTTAGCTGCCATACAGATAGGAGTCGCTCTGAATATTCTTGTGATAAACCCCGTAAACGAAGAAGGGGAGCAGAAAAAAGAGGATTTGCTGGAAGTTATAAATCCGCAGATTGTAGAAAGCGATGGGGTTATTATATTTCAGGAAGGCTGCCTTAGCGTTCCTAGTGTGTATGAAGATGTAGAACGGTTTCAAAAGATAAAAGTAAAATTTTTTGACCGTTTCGGCAACGAACATGTAGAGATTTATGAAGATTTTATAGCTGTAGCTTTGCAGCATGAGATAGACCATTTAAGAGGACATCTTTTTATAGAAAAACTAAGCTACTTAAAGCGTAAAAAATTTGAAAAAGAGTGGAAAAAGCGGGCAAAAGAGAAAACATGAGAGA
>JAISXY010000012.1 GCA_031270285.1 Campylobacteraceae bacterium | reverse complement strand
ATGCCTTGCGGCGCCTTGAAAGCATCTCCTGCTTTTATGGACTTCCATTCGGTATCGTCCAAAAACTCCCCGCTGCCGCTTACGACATAAAAAAATTCGGAACTGTTCTCATGGATATGAGGCGCAATTTGAAAACCAGGAACGATATTTACTTCCAGATTATTAATACATGCGCCGTCTTCTTTGCCATAGAAGTGTTTCATGAATACGCCTTCTTGCATCGGATGCTTTACAAAATTAGCATCAACTTTTAAATTGTTTGACATTTAAGTCTCCTTAAAAATGGATTTCTATTATTGATTGTTTTCATTATTTTGCTCTTCTCCATTTATGGCGCTTATCTCATGATTTTTAATTTTTTCGTTATTGTCAATTGTTGATGTATTTTTACCAAATCCCGATATTAAATTTCAGGAAGGCGGTTTCATAAAGCAAATGATTAGTCTTGTGCAAAAACTTACTCGTTTCGCAAAGTTCCCAGTATATCCACTTCGGTGGATTTTTTTGCAGGATAATAGGACGAGAGGGCAACTATAATAAGCGCTCCAAATACTATCAAACCAAAATCAACAAAAGAGAGTTCCAAAGGTAGTTTTGAGCTGCCATATACATCGGCGGGGAGGCTTATTATATCAAAAAAGCTAAGCAAAAAAAGCATTATAGAACCTAACAAAACTCCCGATATAATACCACTGCAGCCTATCGCCATACCAAGTCCGAAAAAACTCTTTTTTATTTCGCTTACTCTTGTTCCTAATGAGAGCAGAAGCGCTATCTCCTGTCTTCTGTTCATGATGGTCATCAAAAGCGAACTTACAATATTTAAAGAAGCTACCAATGTAATCAGCATCAAAACGATAAAAAGCGCTCTTTTTTCAAGTGCGAATGCAGAAAAAAAGTTTCCGTTCTGCTGCCACCAACCTATTGCTCTTAAATGATTCGGCAGTACATTTTGCAGCATTTCTATATCTTTCATGGGATCTTTAGAGTAAATATGTATGCCGTCATATTCGCCCTCATCGTAATTAAGTCTTTTTGCAAGTCCTGATATGGGCGTAAACATGTAAGTTTTGTCGTAATTTATAAGTCCTGATGTAAACTCCTCTTTATATGTAAAACTCTTCATTTTAGGGATTAGCGTAAGTCCGCCCGGATCTCCCTGCATAAAAACAACTGTTACTTTGTCTCCTTTGTCCAAAAAAAGCCCCTCTTTTATGCCATGTCCAACCAAAATATCATACTCTTCTAATTGTTGATTACTATTTAATGTCTCAGCGACAACGCTGTTTACCTCTTTTTCATCTTCAAAATTAACGCCGAAAATCATACCTCCTTCAAATTTCTGCCCTTTTTTTAACATAACCTGCGAAAAAATATAAGGACTGAATTTCAGCTCCGGAAAACGGCTTTTTAAAAACTGTAAATCATCTTTATTGACAGCTTGCATGCCAAGAGGCATAATAGTTATCGGGTAATTCATGATAAAAAGTTTTCGTTCAAACTCCTTCATCATGCCATTCATGATAGCCATTGCTACCATTAAAGCCATAAGTCCTATGGTTACGCCTAAAAACGCCAAAATAGCGCTTATGGCGATAAAAGGCTGCGACTTGTCAAACCGCAGATATTTTTTGATTAGATATCTACTTACGCTATTCATATTAAGCCAATAATCCCCGTTTTGGTCCGCTTTTTCCATGACAAAATTTATATTTTTTGCCGCTGCCGCAAGGACAAAGGTCATTTCTGGCTATTTTTTTAGGTATCGCTCCGTTATTGCCTCCAAGCTGTTCTGTTCCATGCTGAAATTTAACATCATCAGCCACATTTTCCATCTCTTGCAGCATTTTATCCATAACTTTTTGCTCTTCTTCGGCTTTTCTCTCTTTTAACTGTACAAGTTGAAGCATTTTAAAACTCTCATTTCTAATGCGTCCGACAAGTTCTACAAAAAGTCCGTAACTCTCTTTTTTATACTCTGTCAAAGGGTCGCGCTGATTGTATCCGCGAAGCCCGATGCCTGTTTTTAATATATCCATCTGATAAAGATGCTCTCTCCATGCCGTATCAAGCACCTGCAAAGACAAAATCTTCTCTATCTGCTCTCTTTGCGCAACATCAACAACAGACATTTTTTTCTCATAATTTTCTTTTATGCTTGTATATATTTTCTCGTAAAGTTCATCATTTTCAAGCCCGCTCAAACTCTTTTCGTCAAATATACAGTTTATCTCTTCCTTTAATGTCATAATGAGTTTTTGTATATCAAACTCCTCTTTAGGCGCACCCTCAATAATCCCCGAGCGAAACATTAAATCCTGCACATAATCCGTACGAAGATCCTCTATGCGTTTTTTCATGTCAAGCGAATTTCCCAGCAACTCATCTCTGAAATTGTAGATTGTTTTTCTCTGTTCATTTGCTACATCGTCATATTCCAAAAGGTGTTTTCTTGCCTCAAAGTGCATACTTTCTACCTTTTTTTGCGCATTTTCAACAGCACGCGTTACCATTTTGGATTCTATACTTTCACCCTCTTTTATGCCAAGTTTCTCCATGATGACTTTTATTCTATCGCTTCCGAAAATTCTGAGAAGATTATCTTCAAGACTCAGATAAAATCTACTCTTGCCGGGATCTCCCTGTCTGCCGGAACGCCCGCGAAGCTGATTGTCTATTCTGCGGCTCTCATGTCTTTCTGTGCCTATGATATAAAGTCCGCCAAGTGCTTTTACTTCATCATTTATCTTTATATCAACGCCGCGTCCCGCCATATTTGTAGAGATAGTAACAGCCCCTTTAACTCCGGCTTCCACGATAATTTGCGCCTCTCTTTCATGATTTTTAGCATTTAAAACGGAGTGTGGAATTTTGTTTTTTTCAAGCATAGCGTGCAACAGTTCGCTTTTTTCTATGGACGCCGTTCCTACAAGCACAGGCTGTCCTTTTTTATGTGAAGCTTTTATGTCGTCTATAACGGCTTTAAATTTTTCAGCTTCGCTTTTATATATAAGGTCGTTATGATCAAGTCTTACGACAGCCACATTTGTAGGTATTGAGATAACATCAAGTTTATAAATCTGTGAAAACTCCGTAGCTTCGGTTTGCGCCGTACCCGTCATGCCGGCAAGTTTTTTATAAGAGCGGAAATAGTTTTGAAAAGTTATATCTGCAAGTGTTTGCGACTCATCTTGAATCTTTACATGTTCTTTTGCTTCAAGCGCCTGATGAAGCCCTTCGCTAAAACGTCTGCCCTCGCTAAGCCTTCCCGTAAATTCATCTACTATAACTATCTCTTCGTCTCTCACGACATAATGTACATCTTTTTCAAAAAGATAGTGCGCTTTCAAAGCTTGGTCTAAAAGATGCGACAGTATCGCATTCTCTAAACTATACAAATTATCTACGCCAAACAGTTTTTCAGCTTTTGCGATACCTGTTTCGGCTATCAAAATAGCTCTGTTTTTCTCATCAACCGTAAAATCCTCATTTTTAACAAGTTTTTTTGCTACATTGTCGGACATTTGATAATTTTCAAGTTTTCTTCCCGCGCGTCCTGAAATGATAAGCGGCGTTCTGGCTTCATCTATGAGGATAGAGTCCACTTCGTCCACTATGACAAAATTGTGTCCTCTTTGGACTTTATCGGCAAGCGAATATTTCATATTATCACGCAGATAATCAAACCCAAACTCATTATTTGTGCCGTAAGTTATATCTGCCGCATACTGCTCTTTTTTGAAATCTTCATCATAAACGCCGGAGAGTATCACTCCTACGCTTAATCCCAAAAAGTTGTAAATTTTTCCCATATCGGTCGCATCGCGCTTTGCAAGATAATCATTTACCGTTACGATGTGTACGCCTTTACCCTCCATAGCATTTAAAACCACAGGTAAAGTAGCAACCAAAGTTTTACCCTCGCCCGTTTTCATTTCAGCTATATTTCCGTCATGTAAAACAAGACCTCCGATAAGTTGCATATCAAAATGTCTGAGTCCCGTAGTTCTGACGCTCACCTCTCTCGTAATGGCAAAAATATCATTTAAAACATCGTCCAAACTCTTTTTTTCAAGCTTTATCTCTTCTTGAAAACTTGCAAATGCCGCTTTTAACTCATCATCGCTCATAGCTTGATATTTTTTTTCCAAATCATTTATGGCAACTATGCGTTTTGCATATTTTCTAACTTCACGTTCATTTTGCGTACCAAAAATTTTTCCTAAAAATTCCAACATTATTAGAGCCTTTTTTATAATTAAGGTATGGATTTTAACATACTTTTGGTATAATTTACCTTTATTGCTCACTATAAGGAACGCTTATGCGGTTTTTAACTCTTTTATTTATTTTTATCTCTTTTGCAAATGCTGATGAGAATACGCTTAGTAGTATAGCAAGCGATTTTACGCAGATTATCAAAAATTCCGAAAATGATACGATAAAATACAGCGGAAATTTTCAAGCCATGAGTGAAGGGGCAAACAATTTTGCTTTCTGGAATTATAAAACGCCGTTGATTAAAAAAATCTATTTTGTAAATAACGATGTTATCATTTTAGAGCCTGATTTACAGCAGGCAGTTATCACAAATATAGATGAAATGCCCGATATTTCGCACATTTTAAGTGAAGCTGTAAAAGCTAACAAGCAGACTAACAAAGAGATAAAAACAAACTTTAACGACACTAATTATACGATTTCGTTTCAAAACGGCACGCCTGTAAAAATTTCCTATACCGATACGATGGAAAATAAAATAGAGATACTTTTGCACAATACGCTTTTAAATGTCAATATAGATAAACTCTCATTCAGAGCTGATATTCCGATGGATTATGATATTATAAGATATTAATTTGTCCCAAATTTAGTCCTTGTGGCAAAAATACCCCATATATTATCACCATTCATCTCCCCAAGCAGTTTAATAAATTTTGCAAAATCTCGTTTTTTAAGCAGTCTGTTCTCTTTTTCATTTTTAGCCTGCGCAACACAAACTGGTTTTAGCTCGCCGCTTTTTATAAAAATCAATTTTTCAATATTATAGTTTGAGCGTTTTTATAAAACTCTTTGACTCTATCGTCTGTTCGTACACAGCGTCTTAAGTATGAGTCAAAATCACCGCGTGAATATCTGATATAGAGATTTTTTGCGCTCATGGCGCGGCTTACGGCAACATAAAATTGACTGTTTTCAAAGATATTGTCTATGTCGCAGACTAATTTTTCTATACTCATGCCCTGTGATTTGTGGATAGTTATCGCATATGAGAGTTTAAGAGGAAACTGCTTTAAAGTAGCAAGCGTTTTATTTTTTATCTCGCTTCCCTCCAAAATATTTTCATACAAAGAAAATTCATACGGTTCTACTTTTATGAGTTCGTCTTTTTTCTCCACTAACAGATATTCGTCAAAAATGCCCCTTATGATGCCGCGCTCACCGTTATAATATTTGCCCCATCTATTGACGCAAAAGAGTACATGAGCGCCTATTTTGAGTTCAAGTTTTAACGGAATATTCAGCGATTTATGCCAGCTTTCAATCCTGTTTTGACTAATACTCTTCTCATGCAGGGTAAATTCGGCTTCCAATGTGCGTTCTTTGTCGTCTATCTCATCTAACCGCTTTTTGTTCATTCTGTCCGCTTCATAATTCCTGCCAAACAGCATAGTAGGATTTGAGAGCATTACGTCTCTGTTTTGCCTGAGATTTTCAAAAAACTGTACTGTTTTATCATCTATTTCGCCTTTTCGGATCTGGTTTAATATCTTAAAAAAATGCCTGTCATCTGTTCTTTTTGAATTTGTAAGCTCCAAAATTTTCGGATCATAATTTTTCCATGCACTGCTTTCAAATGCATAAATTTCATCGCCAAATAACGAACCGCCGTTAAATTCGTCCTTTTTTTGTATCGGCGGAAGCTGGAAAAAATCCCCCACAAAAAGTATGGAACCGTTAAATGCCGAAGCGTTCAGTCTATATCTTATCATCTCCATGAGAGCCGCCGAAACCATAGAGATTTCGTCTATTACCAAAAGATCGGTATTTGAAAGTATGCCGTATAACTCTTTGAGCCTGTTTCTGTTTTTGTCATATCTTAAAAGCTCTTCGGTATTTTTACAAATGCCGAATGCAAAAAAACTGTGTATCGTCTGTCCGCCGATATTTACTGCGCTTATACCCGTACTGCCGAGCGATACGACCTGTTTTTTATCTTTTTCATACTCTTCTATAATCCGCGCCGTGAGATAACTTTTTCCTGCACCGCTGCTGCCTGTTAAAAAAAGATGGTCGGTTTTTAGTATTTCTTTTACAATTTCAATCTCTTTCATACTTTACCTTACATAATTTTTGGTATTATACACGAAAGAATTTCTTTAAAGGCGCACATATGTCAAATAAAAAGGAAAGGTTGCTGCCAAAACAACAGCGGCAAATCATAAAAACAACGGTAAAAAATAAAAATACTGCCGTTTTATCAAACAAAATAGAGACAGTTCTGTTTTGCGGCGCAGTGATAATCTGCGCATTCGCACTGGTAGCATATTTCACATTTATGAAATGATATTCTATAAATTTGATCTATTTTTGCGTATTTTTATCTTTTGCGCACTTCTTTTTTTAGCCGGCTGCGGCGTTAAAAATGAGTTAAATTCGCCTGATATTTTAAAATACGAACAAAATATCTCTACGCTTCCTCCTGTGCTGCATAAAGAGGATTTAAGCAGTTATAGAGAACTCTATTTTCAAAAGCAGTTTGCTCCATGGAGGAAAAAAGAACTTAGAAATAGTCTGGAAGAAGCTGCTTGGGGGCTTATTTTTCTAAATGGAGAACGCGGTTTTACGGGTGAAAACCGCCTTGAAATAAGCAATGAAACGCTTAAAAATATACGAGAACAGGCAAACTTTGATGCGTACGGCACAATTCTTGATTATGCGATAACAACTCATGAGAGTCATCTTCGCGTACTGCCGACCGATAAACCGCTATTTAGCAAAAAAAAGAACGGCGACAGCAGTTATCCTTTTGATTATTTGCAAAATTCGCTGCTTGGTATCATGCAGCCGCTGTTGATTTCCCATTATTCAAAAGATTTTGCATGGGCATTTGTTGAAAGTCCGTTTGCATCGGGATGGGTAAAAACAAACGAAATAGCTCTTATAAACGCCGATCTGATAGCGGAGATAAAAAATGCCGATAAAATCGTTATTACAAAAGATAATGCCCCGCTCTATCTTAACAACGGACTTTTTGCGCACTACATAAAAATGGGAGCAATTTTGCCGATTTTTAAAGATAATAACAACGAATATTACAGAGCTTTTATTATCATTTCCGATGCTTCCAAAAATGCCAAAGTTGCAAAAATAACGATAAATAAAGAGTATGCCGCACCATTTCCTTTGGAGTTTAACGAAACAAATGTCAAAAAAACAGCGTTTGAACTGCTCGGCGAAAATTACGGCTGGGGCGGGCTTTATAACAACAGAGACTGTTCGGCGATGACGAAAGATTTTTTTTCCGTTTTTGGCATTTGGCTTCCAAGAAATTCATTCTCCCAAAAAAGTTCTTCGGTTTTTGCAAATATTTCAAATTTAACCGCGGTACAGAAAGAGGAAATGTTAGTAGAACTCGGCATACCGTATTTGACGCTTGTTTATATGCCCGGACATATTATGCTCTATGTCGGCGAAAAAGATGGGCGCGCACTTGTCATGCATAATATTTGGGGACTTACAAACAGTCAAGACAAAAAATTTCTTATCGGAAAAACAATCATTTCAGACCTCTTTATAGGCGAAAATCTACCCTACATGAACGATAAAAATCTGCTTATTAATAAAATACAGGGTTTCAGCGTTTTCGCTCCGAAAGATGCAAAAGCAAAGATAAAACTACTGAATACTTACGGCGATTATATATCGTCTATCATAGATGATCTTATTTACTTCAAAAACGGTAAAACGCTCATTTTTGACGACAATAAAAATAAAACCCGCGAAGAGATGCTGCAAAATGCCGATGTAGAAGACCAATTTCATGAAGTTTATACAAAAGGTGCGCTTGAGGGACTTCCTTTGAATGATGCGGGCAGGATACGAAACAGCGAGTTTTTCAAAGAGCTTTACGGTCAGGATAAAGACGAGGTTGAAAAAAATCTCGTAAATGTCGTTTGGCTGCCGTCCTCTGCCAATATCTCTTTAGCTTTTAATAAAAATAACGGCGCTGCAAAAGCTTTACAGGCAGTTTCAAACGAGCTTGACAAACTGGATGAAAAATATCTTGAATTTTTACACGACCCTGCCGGTACTTTTGTGTATAGAAATATAATCGGCACAAACAGACTCAGTGCTCATGCGTTTGGGATAGCTATTGATTTAAATATAAAAAACGCAAATTACTGGTATTGGGACAGAAAAACCGAAAAAACATACGCTAATTCCATTCCTCAGAAGATAGTTGATATTTTTGAAAAACACGGTTTTGTCTGGGGCGGAAAATGGCAACATTACGATACAATGCATTTTGAATACAGACCGGAGCTTTTTTAAGGAGCGGGCATGAGAAAGATTGTGCTGATTTTGGCTCTTTGCTTTTACGCTAACGCAGCCCAAGACGCCGTATCCGGGGTCTATCTTAGCGATATTTACATAGATGAGCTGCAAAAAAGCAAATCTCATATGCAAGCTTTGGATAAATTCATAAATGCAACCAACGCATCAAAAGCGAGCGCTATCTTGATAGATGGTTACAATATAATCTATTTTTATAACCATTCGGATACCGAGACAAAAAATATAACCGTGCTGGAGACAAAAATCATCACCGTAATGAACCAAAACGGTACTTTATACGACATAAAGAGTTCGGGACCAAGTTTTTGGAGAAAAACGCGCATAGAAGATGACGGCATAAAATACACCCAAATAGGTCATATAAGAGATGTCGTCCGCGCATGGAGCTATTTTATAACCAAAACGATATTTGGCGACAAACATTACCGAAACAAAAACGGTGAAGAGTTCTTTTTGGACGAGCATGGAAGGCTTTATTATAAAGATATAAAGTATGAACTTGCATTCTCAATCCAAAATCACTATAAATACGACATGATATATTCAAAAGACAAAACCTATTTTATCAGTATAAAAAACAACAAAATATACATATATGAATACATAGGTAAAGAAAATGAGCCTGAAAAGGCGGAATTTATCTTGGCAGATGAGCTTACATGAGAGTATTTTTGATTTTCGCTTTTTGTGCCGTTTATCTCCTTAACGCTTCACAGTTAAAATCGGATGAATATGTGATGTTTATCCCAGGCATCGCTTATGATACGGATAATGATACGATAGAAGCCGAAGTGAAAGCTTATGTTTACGAAAAAGAGAGGCGGCTTGGAGCGACTTCCGCTTTGGCTTCCTTGCTTGACATAGATACGGACGAGCTTAGTGAAACCCAAAAAGAGAGACTTTATGAAAGAAGCGCACTTTTCAGGATAGACTTTGAGAGCAATAAAGAGTTTTTTATAAAATTTGAAGATACAAGCCTGTACAAAATGCCAAAAACAATCGACGGCAAAAGCAGTGCAACAGTTAAACTGAAAAAATCAAAAGAGATGAAAAAAGAGATTGCTTTTGAAGTTCACAAACCAAAATACAAGGCAAACGCACAAAAAGGGTTTGCGATGTATGCTGCAAATGAAGGAATTTCCGCCGTTTTTGATATAGACGATACGATAAAAGACTCAAATGTTTTAGATAAAAAAGCTCTGCTTATCAACACATTCGTAAATGAATATAAAAAAGTTGAAGGCATACAAAAGATATTTGAACATGTACAAAATCTGCATGCAAACTCGTATCACTATGTCTCGGCAAGCCCTGCGCAACTTTATCCGTCGCTTAAGAGCTTTTTTGACAAAGAGGAAATCCCAAAAGGTACTTTTCATTTGAGAGGTACGACCGATATCAGCGACTTTGTGCCAGACAAAGATGTTACTATAAAACACAAAAAAGATAATATAGAAAAACTTTTCAAAGCATATCCGAAGCGTAAATTTATCCTTGTTGGGGATTCGGGCGAAAATGATCCTGAAATTTACGCCGATTTGCAAAGAAAATATCCGAACACCGTCTTACTTATAATCATTCGCGATTTGACAAACGATAACAAAGAGCGGTTTAAGAGACTTTCCAAGATATAGACAAAAACAATCTTATGTTTTTTTGATAACTGCAGATAAAATTAAAGTTTTTTCATATTGGCGCACTTCTCTTATAATGAATAAATACCGCCTCTCGCGCATCTCATCCCATCATTGCGTGTCACGGCAATCTATCTTTTTCGCCATTCCCGCACTCCTCATGATAAAAAGTATCACTCGCGCGGAAACGACGCAAGGTAGTAGATTTTTATATTTCGTATTTCCGTTTTTTATCGCTAAAATTACTCCAAGCTTTTTATACCCTCGTCGTCAAACTCAACTCTTTCAATTCTGCTAAATTCGTCCGATATCTTGGAAGTGGTAACGGTTATCTCTTTCACATCTTTATGAACAGTGTCTATGTGTTTTGAGAGTTGTTCCCATCGCTCTTTGTAAAGTTTAAAATTTTTAGAGAGTTTCATCAGTTCTTCTTGAATTTTTTTAGCCTGCTCTTTAGTTTTTATATCTCTCACAACTGCGCTTATTGTAGTTAAAAGCGCCATGAGAGTCGTAGGAGACGCTATCCAAACACTTTTTTGCCTCGCATAATCAATCAGACCTTCATGATAAGCGTTGATCTCCGCAAAAATAGCCTCAGCCGGCAAAAACAAAATCGCCAAGTCAGAAGTCTCCCCTTTTATGATATATTTTGAAGCAATATCATTTATGTGCTTTTTCAAGTCATTCCTAAAATCACTCTGAAAGCTTTTATCCTCGCTCATCTTTCTATAGTTTTCAAGCGGAAATTTAGAATCCACACATATAAGTCCGACAGGCTCGGGAGCTTT
>JAISXY010000070.1 GCA_031270285.1 Campylobacteraceae bacterium | reverse complement strand
GTACATTTTTTATCCTTTCTATTTTCTATTCCATTTTCTGATTTCAAGATAGATTTCTCTACCAACTAAAAATTCAAAATCCTCTAATGTTTCCAATCTGACTTGATAAATGCCTTTATTTAAAATAGTCGGTTTGATTCTCCTGATTATGGAATTAGATGTAGAACCATTTCTGCCGTTCGTATGATAAATATCGTCTATGATACGCTCTTTTTCATCATCTTTGTTTAATTTATAAATGCTAAGCTTTACAGGTATCATAGTGCCATTGCTGTGTGGGTTGCCCGTAAAACTACTTACAATGGCTCTATCTGCACCACCATCTTCTTTAGAGCGCTTTACGATAAATTTAAAATCAAAATCATACAAACCTTCGTCATAAATTCTAATATCAGTTTCATAAACATTACCGCTTTTACTCAAATCAATTGCTAAAAGATATGGTGGCATAGGAGGTCCCATGAGGCGTGCGGCTATACGAAACGGATCCAGTTCTTTTATAAAACCCATAGCAAAACAAAAGAGTAATGCCATAATCAAACCGATAGCCCCAATAGCTAAAAAAAATGCTTTAAGTATTTTTTTCATTTTCCCACCTCTCTATTTTAAAAATGAAACGATTTCAGGATTGTAGCATAAATTATTAACATTTTGCAATACATTTTAACTTATTTTATATTCTTATAATATTGTTTCTATTTGTGGCATTACTGAATTTTAATGTTAAGTTATTATAATAATTACTGTCAGCTATCTCTTTTAACTCTTCAAATCCATTTTTTGTTTTATTGCCGAAGAGTTCATCTTCATCTGTTTTGGCATTTGAATTTGAGTCTATCCATACTTTCCCGTTACTGTCTATACTGTACAAGATGCCCTGTTTTTCAAGTTCTGCCTTAAAGGATTGACTGTTTAATATCTCATCGTCTAATCTCTCAAGTACATTAAGACCTTTGAAATCTACAATTGATGCCAAAAGAAGAGAGTATCTGTTTTTATCTTTTATATTATCAGATACAATATCGGATGCAGTCTGTTTTGATTGCGTAGAGGTATGTCCTACAGGAGCGCTAAAACAACAAGGCTGATAACCGCAAAGTTCATTTTAACTCGCAATCAATTTTCCAAAGCAAAAGCGTTGATTACTATTTTTAACGCCCTTGTTTTAACGAATGAAAATTTACCGCTTTGTAGAAATACGGTAGTCCAAAAAACAAACCGCACAAGAGCTATGTTGAAATCCAATTATTACAATTACAATATAATTAATTAAATACATGAACCGATACAAACATAAATAAAAAATATACCTAATTTTTTAAAACGCTTATGTTTTTCATAACTGTGTTTTTTGCTACTCTTTTTAGTGCAGAGCCGAAATTCTAAATAATTAAAATTTATATTTGTATCCCAAAGCTGCTTTTTTGTTGTTAAACATATTGCTTTTTTGATATGTGCTTTCGAAATACAGATTATGACCGTTTGTGTCAAGAGTAATGCCAGCCGCGCTGTCAAAGATATTATCGTCAATTTTGTAAGCCTGCTTTTGCCCATGATTAAAACTGTAAACAGCTTCGCTTTCAAACTCTTTTATATAGCCCGCTTTAAGATAAATATTTACATTTTCCCCTATTTCATATCCCAATACAGCGCTAAGTCTTGTCCTTATTGACTCAAATTTATCTATATTTGTCCGCAAGCCGTTTGAGGAGTCTATGACCATATCGCTGTAACGCGCAAATATACTTTGTATCTGCGGCTCTATATATAAAGAAGTGTTATATACGGCGTATTTTTTTCCTGCCTCAATGGAAAATACAACATCATGAGTATTGCCGTCGCCGTCCACCGTAAATCCATTAACAGTTGCGGTATTAAAAGAATTTTTACTTGTTTGATATTTTATCAAGGCATTCAAATAAAACTTATCCTCATTTTTAAGCAGAGCGTATATGCCCGCGCTGTAACTTTTTGCGCTTGCGCCGCCTTCCATGTAGTTAATATCCGTTTTTGAATATCCAAGCGTCAACCCCAGCAGATAATCATCATAGCTTCTGTCCACGCCAATATTTACGCCATTATATCCAATATCATTTATCATAAACGCATAATCCGAATAGTCAAGCTGCCCCGTATATGTGTTTATCCAAACATTATCTTTATCGTTTCTGTTAAAATCTATTTTTCCCATTCGCTGTGAAAGCGTATCTATATTGACATAATTGACCGCATAATTTATATTCGGAAATGCCAAAGAAGCGCATGCGGGAGTTGCGCATGCGGACGCCTTCAGATAGATATTTTTGTTTGACGAAGAGTTAGACTGCCAAAGAGCATATGTAAAAGCGCCTATATCTATCTCTCCCGTGAAATTGGCATGATAGCTGCCAAGAGGATTATCCTGTTCTACTACAAGTAAAGCCGTGTCTTTTTGATAGGAAAAACCGCCTGTTGATTTATCGTCAAAATGAAGGGTATAATCCCCATGAGAGCTATTGGTTATCTTCAATATATCGCCGCTGTTGGCAAATACGCCGCCGTTTTTTTCTATATTCAACCTTTGATAAATATCGCCGCTTCCATGCAGGTTGTCTATATTTAATACTACGGCAGGAGTCGTATAAAAATCGCTGTTTTGACCGCCGAGATATATATTTGAATTTGACGCGAGGAGAGTTTTCATATTTATATTATTGTGTAGCGTCCATGTAGAATTTTCAAGCAGTAAATTACCTGTTATGCTGCCATACGTAACAAAATCAGCTGAATTTATCCCGATATTTCCGCCAAGCGCGCCGCTTGAGCCTATCTGCAAAGAGCCGCCGCTTATATTGTAATTACCGTTAAATCCCGCGCTGTTGGAGTAAATGGCAAGCGCATGTTCGCCCTTTTGCGTGATATTTCCGTTGCCGGAAAGCCTGTTGTAAAACGCACTGTCGGCGTTATTGTCAAAAATCAAATTTGCCCCGTCCAAGACAGCTATATCACCGTAAAAATTATTTGTATTGAGTATCAAGCCGCCCTGAACAATTTCAGCCGAATTTACCCTTACATATCTGCCAAGCGTCAAATCTCCGCCGCCGTCCTTTATCAGCGAGCCGCTATAGCCGTATATTTCGTTTTCCAATCTCTCATCGCCGCTTATATCAAACGCTATTTTTGCGCTTGAAGACGAAAGTTGTATATAATTATTTTCTCCCAAAGAGTCTGCATGATTTAGCCTGAGCGTTCCGCCGTATATATATGTATAACCACCGAGATTATTATTTTTGCCGCTTATATTAAAATTATCATTAAAATAAAGGTAGCCGTAACCTCTCAAAGAGTCGCTGCCGACAGATGCTCCTTTGCCAAAGCTTGCCGTTCCGTAATCTCCCAGGTTAATTATCCCGTTATTCAATGCAAAGCCGTTAGATTCAATATAGCCTCCATGTAAAGATATAACTCCTTCGTTTTCAATATCTCCAACTATCTGATAATATCCGTTCATGTCAAACGCCGTATCTCTTTCAAGAAAAAGTTTGCTTGTATATCCGAAGGCATTGCTCGAAACAGCCGTTATTTTGGCTTGATTTTTAAGTACGGTATATCCCGTATAATTTGAATAATCATTTCCTATAAATGTTTGGTTTGAACCTGTAAATATAAAATTACCGTTGCCGGTTAAGAAAACATCAAATACATTATTGGAAATATCCGAACTGTCCATTACTACACTTGTTAAAGAATTTACACCTTCAAGCCTGAATCCCATGTAAACGCCGTCATCTTCTGTCTTGGCGGCAGTCCCTAAAAGCGCTTTACCGACTATATTTGTATTTTGAACAATATCCGTCTCCGCTAAATTTTGATCGGATATATTTATTATCTCCAATTCGGCATTTACTGTATTTACGCCATCTCTTGCATGTATTAATTGATAAAACGGAGAGTAAATATTTTGTGTTATATTGTATAAATTAGTGTCTGCTGCCAAATAGATATTTTCTCCGCTTATATCAGAATTTATGATTATCGTTCCGCCGCCGTTCGTGATATTCAATTCGCCTGTGCTCAAAAGAAGTTCCGATGAAAGCGAAAGATTAAATGCGCCTGCGTCCAGTGTACCGCCGTTAAATGTCAAATTTTTTAACGCGCTCTGCGTATCGCTCATTTTCGCCACCGCACCGTTTAGCGTCAATGAATAATTTCCCTCTTTTTGCATGTTGTAAGCAGCATTGCTTAAAATAAGAGAGCCGTTAAAATTTGCCTGCTTTTGGGCATCTTCAAAAGCAAATAAATTATAATGATTGTTTAGATTTATATCCAAAGTTCCTTTATTGATGGTGGTATTTGTAAGCGTAAAAGATTGGTATTTATCTATAAGCAAAGCAGCCTTATCGCCTATTTCCAAAGTTCCCGAAACGCCTCCATATCGGCTTAACATCAGCATTCCCTCATGGATTTTCGTATCCCCTTTGTAACTCATCAAAGTGTTATATATCAGCGTTCCATTGCCTTCTTTATTAACGGACAGCGTTCCCGCACCGTCTGCAATGCCGTCGTTAAATTCCATTACCGCATTTTCGTCTGTGATTATATTCAGTAAACTGCCGCCCCCTTCGCCGTTAAAATATATGGCATTTGCGCCGCTGTTGTCCGTATTGCCGCTAAAAAGCATATAATCCGTAGAATAAAGCGTCAAATTGGCGTTATTGTGAACGTAGATAGCGCCGCCTCTGCCGCTTGCGGAGTTATTTATAAAATTTGTATCTTTTATCATTCCTCCCGCCGCACTTTCGGCATATACGGCTCCTCCGTTATTTGCTCTGTTATTGGCAAAATATGAATTTTCTATACTTGCGTTAAATATTCCGGATAAGATAGCGCCGCCGCCGAAGCTGTTATCAGAAGCCGTGTTATATGTAAATTCACTGTTTATTATTGAAGCTGAAAGTAGATTTCCGACCGCTATCGCCCCGCCGTAATTATTTGCGTTATTGTATGTAAATACCGAGTTTGTTATATTTCCGTTAAAATCATTATAGACATATATCGCCCCGCCGCTCCATGAAGCGTAATTGTTTAAAAAAATGGAATTATTGATATTTCCGTTTATATCCCATGCCGCATGCAAACCGCCGCCCGAGCCCGAGCCCGCGTAACCGTTTTGCAGGGCGATATTGTCAAGTCCTCCGAAATTGCCCTCAGTGGCAAATATACGCCCCGTCTGATAGCCGTCGATAGTACTGCCGCCGCCCGCGATGGATATATATCTGATATTGTCTATATTATATGCCGTTATAAAATAGCTATCGTCAAGCATAACCGTATCGCTCATTTTCGCCGCTCTTATTTTTTCTGCGAAATTTACGTTATTTGCCGTTATTATATCGGCGCTCAGAGTTGTATTTGCGGCAAAAACAGTAAATATCGCCAAAATTGCTTTTATGTATTTTAAAGATAAGTTTGACATATTAAGCCTTTATAAAATAAAATTTATAAATAAAAAAATTGCTGTATTATATCAAAAAAATATTTAGTTGTTTAAAAATTCTTTTTAAATTTTTGTCCCTCTTTGTGTTATAATAATTAACTCTTTTGAAAAAAAGGATACGCTATGCATATCGTTAAACTTTCAACTGTATTAATACTTCTCTTAGTTCTAACTTCATGTTCTGATAACAAAACATCAAGCAGTTCAGGTTCAACCGGAGCAAGCGGTTATCAAGGTGGTGAAACGGTGGACGGATATACTCTCCCTCCCATGCCCCCCAAAACCCAAAACGATGAAACATTACTCGGAATAGACACCAATAGTAACGGCATAAGAGACGATGTAGAGATATATATTTATAACAGATTTCAAGGCTATACAAATTCAAAAGTTGAGCGAGAGATAGCTATGCAGTATGCGAAAACAGCTAATGAGATGATTACCAGTCCTGAAACGGCATATGAAGACAAGAAATATGAGCTTTTGTTTAAGGCAATTGATTGCGAATGGTATTACTATGATACATATCTGGCGAATGTAAGCTATGAAGAAGGTTTAAAATATCGCATAGAACATAGGATTTTCAATCCAGAATTTAAAGATGTTGTTTATAACACAAAAGACAGGCTAAAAGCCTTTTTCAGATACAACAAATCAATGAGCGGTCATGTGTTTAAAGATCGTCCGATTATCAAAGGATCTTGCAATTTTGATCCAGACCCATTAATAGAGGGAATACTATGAAGAAGCTGTTATTTTTAATTTTATTTGGGCTTAGTATGTGTTATGCCATAGACGAGAGACAAATAGACTTTTATTTTGGTAATGGGGTTTGGAACACACAAGATCAAGCCGAAATATCCAAAGGAGAGTTGGGGCGCTTGATAGAAAACAATATAAAAACAGATGTTCCTTTTAGCATAGATATAGTTTACAACTGGACGGAAGGAGAGCTTGACGATGTGGTAGAGACTGTATATCAGCTTCAGCAGGAAGGTCAGCTTAATATAGGGTTTTTTACTGCGGTAGCTACATTATACACAGGAACACCATTTTCTATTACACCCACCTTGATAGCCGCTACTATAAACTCTTTGATATTAGCCCGCGATACACAGCCTGAAAATCTCAAAGAGATGTTAGCAAAATATGATGCGTCTATCAATGACGGACACAGAGTGGTACTGATCTCCCACTCTCAAGGCAATCTGTTTGGAGTTCAGTCGTAGGCGGGAATCCATCTTCTCATGACGACTATTTATCAAAAATATTTTTCTATGTTTTTTTCAAGGAAACATTTTGCTTACGCAAAAGCGCTTCGCTTGTTTTGGATACCCGCCTACGCGGGTATGACGTAGGGGGGCGGGTATGATAAAGGGGACAGGTATGACGTAGAGGGGGTGGGTATGACGTAGAGGGGACAGATATGACAAAAGGGAAGGGTATGACGGAAGAGTTTTCTATCATTGCAAGCGTCAGTACGACAATCTAACATCTTTGTAACTTCAACCTGAAAACTAACAAAAACATTTCATATCTTTTCTATTTTTTTATCTGATTTTATGTTATAATTGCTAATCATTTCATTTTTAAAAAGGATACGCCATGTATTTCACCAAATTCTCATTAATTCTAATTTTTCTCTTAACTCTGACCTCCTGCTCTGATAACAAAACATCAAGCAGTTCTGCGACAACTGGCTCAGGCGGTTATCAAGGTGGTGAAACGGTGGACGGATATACTCTCCCTCCCATGCCTCCCAAAACGCAAAACGATGCAACGCTTCTTGGAATAGATACAAACAATAACGGCATAAGAGACGATGTAGAGATATATATCTATAATAGATTTCAAGGTTATACAAACTCAAAAGTTGAGCGAGAGATAGCTATGCAGTACGCGAAAACAGCTACACAACTTATACAAAGCCCAGAGACAGCCTATGAGGATAAAAAACATGAAATAGAGGACAGGGCTCTTGATTGCAAATGGTACTACTACGATACATATTTAAAAAATGTAACCTATAGTGAAGGATTAAAGTATCGCATGGAACATGATGTTTTGGATGATAGGCTGGATGATGCTATCTTCAACACAAAAGATAGACTGAAAGCTTACTTCAAATATAACGCTTCAATGAGCGGTCATGTATTTAGCGATCGTATAGCAGTTAAAGAGGCTTGCGACTTTGATGTTGATGCTCTTATAGAGGGAACGCTATGAAAAAGATACTCTTTTTACTGCTGTTTGGGTTAAGTAGCATTTACGCTATTGTAGATGAAAGAAAGATAGACTTTTACTATGGAAACGGAGTTTGGAATACTCGAAAAATCGCAGACGACTCTAGAATGGAATTGAAGCGCTTTATTATTAATGACATCAAACCCGCAGTCCCATATTCCGTAAAACTCAGTTACAATTATCATATAACAGACGCATACGATCTTTTAGAAGTTTACTATCAGCTTCAAAGAGAGGGACAGATACTATTCGACGACGGCTTTTTTGCCATGCTGATAGGAAGATTAGCAAAACATCCATTTTTTAGTGTTCTTATAGAGCAGTTAATAAATATAATATCGGCAGATGTAGCAAATATAGAAAATGAAAACCTTGATTGGATGGTAGATGACTACCAAAGATCAATCAAAGACGGACATAGAGTAATCTTAGTCTCACACTCACAAGGCAATCTCTTTGGCGTCAGAGCGTATGATAAATTAGATAGTTGGCAAAAGAGATATTTCAGACAAGTATCCGTAGCTACTCCTGCGAGCAGAGTGGCTGGGGGAGGAGGTTATGTAACTTCGGTAAACGACAAGATTATACATGGGTTTGACTATACGCCCGGCATACCGGGAGCATTGGCAGGTAATGCGCGAAATTCTCAAGAAAATTTAGGCGGCGATGAATATAATCATGAATTTGTAAAAAGTTATTTAAACGGCGATGTAACTCAAGAACGGATAAAAGGGCTTATAGATGCAGCTCTTTCGGATGTTCAAGCCCTTCCTTCTCAGTGGGTATTTGAGGATAAACCGACATGCTCTATAGATGGTTGTGAACATAAGGCAAGAAATGTTACACATAGATACGAAAGTTCTCTTAGCAGTAATATGAAAGGGATAAAAGTATATCCGTTTGACGATGAAGGTAAACTTTATCTTGTAAACGGCGGATATGTAAAAGCTAACGACATAAGAGGCGATAGTATAGAGATAAAAAATGATGATATTGAAATATGTTATGTTCTAAAAGATGTCAATAGTACCGAAATAGACATGGAAGCAAACGAAACATGCTTAGAGTGCAATGGAACAAATTCAACGGCTGGCTTTGTGGAAGTCTCTGTAACATGGGGCAGTAAAAGTGCAGATGTGGATTTAAAAGTAGAATTTCCAAACGGAGCAAATGACCAAAACGATCAAGTTTGCCTTTTTGAACACTTTTATTCTACTTCTGATAATGGAGTGAAAGACGGGTTATATCCCGTCTATGTAACATACAACGAAATCGTAGCAATAAAAAATAAATGGATAGACGATATATACATAACTATCAAAGTTCCGGGCAAAACAGAGACGCGAAGTACAAATTATAACGAATTAGATTATCTTAGCGGGCATGTTGCCGATATCAATGTAAGCAATATAGTACATTCAAATGGAAGCTATAAGGGGACTTTTTTATGTAAAGACTGCAAACAGACAACATCGCGTTCCAGTTGCATAGAAAGCGATAGCAAGAAATGGGGATATGATGAAGTCGAAGAACAAATCTACGGAAGCAGTTCTTGTCATGTGAAAAAACGCTTTTATATTTACGACATTATCTGGTACATATCAAAAACCATACTCGGACCGCTTTCTGGAGCTGATGTCAATATATATGAGATGAAAAATTATAACTTTGCTTCAAACAGCGGCTCAAATCCGATATTTACCGACAAAACAAGCGAAGGCGATACGCTGCTTAGCGCGGGCAATATACCACTTATTAAAGGATTGGACGCTGATAAACTTTATGTCGTGGAAGTAAAAGGCGGACTTGATATAGACGCTAACGATGATGCGAAAGTTGATGATACGCCTACCGTAAACAACGGAACGGTAAGACTTGTCATGAGCGGACATGAGATAAGCAATCTCGGCTTTAAAGTAAATGTTTTGACGGAGATTATCTATCAATTGGCAAAAGGTTCTATAGACGAAAACAATCAGAGCGTTTTTATAGAAAAAAGCGATGAGATAGCAAGATGCCTTTTGAAAACGGACATGAATATAGACGGCGCGGTGGATACGCTTGACGCTATCGTATGGATGCCTTTTTACGGTAAAGACGAATTGTTAAATCACAACTACTCTTTATATTATGAGCCGATTATAGATAAAATACATAAAAATCAAAATATCTATAACGAAGCTTTGAATATCTATAAAAATCCGATATTTTTAAACACGACCGTATATTTTTTAAGCAACGTAACGGCGGGTTCGGCTATAGGCAAAGTGCCGTTCGTGTGCGGAGACGGATTTACGATATATGAAACGACAGGCGCGAATGCCATATATTTCAATGTAAATAGCAGCGGTCAAATCATAGTTTCAAGGATACCGAGCAATACGGGAAGCTATCCGTTGAAAGTGAGCATGAAAAACAGCGGCGCGGAGAGCGTAAGCGGAACGGTAAATATACAGATGATACATGAATATGCTCCGTTTTTGACGAAAAATAGATTTAATAACGCTATACCGGATATCATAGAGGACGGTTTTGACCTCGGAAAAGCCGTTATCATAGACGAGGGGCTAAGTCCTTTGAGCGATATATGGCTTGAAGGAGACGGTGCCGATAATTTTGAGATAGACAAGAACGGACATATATATATCTCGCAGCGTTCGCATATAGATTTGAAAGATGCGGCTTACAGGTTGAAAGTAGTAGCGTCAAACGAATACGGAGAGGGAATACCCGTAGAGATAATCATATATGTATATGCCGAATACGAACTTGTGCCGATGGTCATAGATACTGTTGTGGGTATGTACGGTACGGAGATAGCCGTAAACAAAGTGATAGGCAAGATGAAAGCCGCAGAAAATATATTTTGTCCGATAAGCGGATTTTGGACTAATTCTACGCTGTTCGGCATAAAACCAAACGGCGATATATACATCAAAGCTTATCCTTCGTCAAATGAGTACAGTATAAGCGTTTATGCTCAAAGCAAGTGCGGCAATTCCAATGTAGCAACTCTAAAAATAGACAGACTAAACAGGCTTATTGGAAAACTTGGCGTCTCTAACGCCAAACGCATAACGCTCTCATCCGATAATACGAAAATGTTTATCGCAAGCGGCAAAGACGGAGTTAGCATCATGGATATAACAAATCCGAATGTTCCCGAACAGACGGGATTTATCGCGGCATACAATGCGCATGATACGGTTCTTTCGGCAGATGATACAAAAATTTATGTAGCTGAGGGCGAGGGCGGCGTTAAGATATTTGACTTGTCAAATATTCAAAATCCGACCCTAATAAAATCCATAACCAACATAAATGCGCAAAAAATATCGCTCTCAAAAGACGGCTCATGGATATATGTATCGGGCGGAACTTACGGATTGAAAATCATAAGCGTAAGCGATCCGTTCTCCGCATATATTGCGGGTAATATTGACTCATACGCTGTTTATGATGCGCTTCAGCACTCTAATGACGAAAATATTTTATTGACGGCGGGCGGTTTCGGCGGATTGAAAATATATGATATATCCGACCCTGCAAATCCCGTGTTAATCGGTGCGACAGAGACTACTTACGCTCAGGATATAGCCGTTTTTGACAATACGGCATATATAGCAGACGGAAGCGGCGGAATAAGAGCGGCAGATATAAGCAATGCATCAAAACCGATCATAGCCGCTTCACCTGCGCTGCCTAATGCGTACAGTATAGCCATATCAAGCGATAATGCGCAAATTTATGCGGCAGGCGGTGAAAACGGACTGTTTGTAGCGGATATAAAAGAGGCTTTGGAGCCGTATATTGTGAATACGATAAATATAATAGATGCGCGTTTCATAGCCGTTTTAAATGATGCGTCAAGGGCTTATGTCGTCAATAATCAAGGCAGAGTATTTGTCATAGCTCTTTAAATTGCTCATGGAAGCTTTAAAATGCCATGTAAGCGGTTCGCAATGACAGAGAGGCGAATGTTTTTTCTTATCGTTAGGGTTATAGGTATGATAACTCTTTCTGTCATTGCGAGCTGATGAGTGCGGCAATCCGGAAATAAAAAAATATGAAAAACCCAAAACAAGACAAATTGCCCCTTTTCGTCATTCCCGCTCCCCCTTATGTCATTTCCATGTCCTCTTATGTCATTCCCGCGACCGAACGACAAGCTTGCAAAGTAAGCGCATATCGTGAGGGATGGCGGGAATCCATCTTCTCATGACGACTATTTATCAAAAATATTTTTTTCTATGTTTTTTTGGATACCCGTCTTCACGGGTATGACGTAGAAGGGGCGGGTATGATAAAGGGGACAGATATGACAAAAGGGAAGGGTATGATGTAAAGGGGGGCGGGTATGACAAAGAGTGTATGTTATTTTCGCTCTATCTTATGTCATTCCCGCGTAGGCGGGAATCCAAAACAAGCGAAGCGTTTTTGCGTAAGCAAAATGTTTCCTTGAAAACAAGCGAAGCGCTTTCAGCTTGCTGAAATGTTTCCTTAAAAGCGAACTTTAACAATATTACAATATTCAAAAAAAGGTAAAGCGCATAAAACCAAAAAACCTTTCATTGCTTTGTATGTTTTTTTGGATACCCGATTACTCGGGTATGACGAAAAGGGGACAATGGATACCCGTCTTCATGGGTATGACGTAGAGGGGGGCGGGTATGACAAAGGGGACAGATATGACGAAAGGGACAAGTATGACGAAAAAAGGGTGGATACCAGCATTCCTCGCAAATATCGTTTTTTACAAAAACGATTACGCTCGTGCGGGTATGATAAAAATGTAATTTCCGAATTGCTTCGCATGCTTTCTGCGCGGGAATAAGAAAACAGCTTGATTTCTCGCGCTGTTTCAAATTCTTTCCCACACAAGTTCTATACAAGCGTAAAGATTGAAAATCGCTCATGAGCCCATAAATTTTTAATTCCCCCTCACTATCTTAACCGCTTTTACAAGATTTTTGAGAGCCGGTTTTACCTCTTCCCATTTTCTTGTTTTTAGTCCGCAGTCCGGATTTATCCAGAGTTTCTCTTTCGGAAAAATCTCCAAAAGCGCCTTTATTTGAGCTGTCATCTCATCAACGCTTGGGATTCTCGGAGAATGTATGTCGTATATGCCCGGACCTATCTCCTGCTTGTAGCCGACTTCTTTGAAGATTTTCAGTATCTTATTTCCCGCTCTTGCCGTTTCTATAGAGATAACATCAGCGTCCATAGCTTCAATGGTTTTTATGATATCGTTGAAATTGCTGTAGCACATGTGAGTGTGAATCTGCGTATTGGCTTTTGCGCTGCTTACGGCTAATTTAAATGATTCCAACGCCCATTTTTCATACGCTTCTTTTTTGCTTTTTCGTAGAGGATACCCCTCTTTGAAAGCCGCTTCATCAACTTGGATGATTTTAATACCTGCATTTTGCAAGTCCTCTATCTCATGATTTAAAGCCAGCGCTAATTGTTTTGCAACATCGCTTTTTGGCAAATCGTCTCTCACAAAAGACCAGTTCAAGATGGTAACGGGACCGGTTAGCATTCCTTTTACGACTTTTTGGGTTAAAGACTGCGCATATGTTATCCATTTTACGCTCATAGGCTTTATCCTTGTAATATCTCCAAACAGCAAAGGAGGCTTTACGCAGCGACTTCCGTAGCTTTGCACCCAGCCCTCTTTTGTGAATGCGTATCCGTTTAGCTGTTCGCCGAAATACTCAACCATATCGTTGCGTTCAGGCTCTCCATGTACTAAGATGTCAAGCCCTGTCTCTTCTTGAGTTTTTATGCACTCTTCAATATACTTTTTGATACCCGTTTCATACTCTTCATGAGAGATTTTAGCTTTTTTAAAGCTGCTTCTTAAAGCTCTTAACTCGTCTGTTTGCGGGAAAGACCCTATGGTGGTAGTGGCTAATACGGGGTAGTTTAAAACCTCTTTTTGTACTTTTATGCGTTCTTCAAACGGCGCTTCTCTTGAAGTGTTTGAGAAAGATTTCAGGCTTTTTTGCAGCTCGTTATTGTGAATTTTTGATGAATTTTTTCTTGACTCGTTAGCTTTTATATTTGCATTTAAAGCGGCAGTATCCTTTTCAAATAAAACATCGCCGTGAAATATTTTTGAGATGAGCGAAACTTCTTCAAGTTTTTCAAGCGCAAACGAGAGCCAGTTTTTTACCTCGCCGTCCAGTTTGTCCTCGCTGTCAAGAGAATAGGGCACATGCAAAAGCGAGCAGGAGGTAGAGACGATAAGGCGCTCTTTCGGCATATTTAGAGCTATTTTGTCTAAAAGCTTAACAGTGGCGTTTATGTCGCTTTTCCAGATATTTCTTCCATCTACCACACCCGCTATCAACTGTTTGTCTTTGATACTTTTGATATTGTCAAGATTTTCTCTGCCATGAACAAAGTCAAGTGCGATTGCCCAAATTTTGGTATTTGACAATGCCGTAAGCGTATCTTTATCAACATAGTCAAAATAACTTGCGACTATGAGATTTAGTTTTGGCGAGACAAGAGAAAGCCTGTCGTATGCCCTGAAAAGATACTCTTTTTGCTCGCTACTTAGATCCGTAACAATAGAGGGTTCGTCAAACTGAACAAATATTTTCTCGCCCAATGAAGCGATTTTATTTAAAAGCTGTTC
Organism: Campylobacteraceae bacterium; assembly: GCA_031270285.1. Classification (GTDB taxonomy): domain Bacteria; phylum Campylobacterota; class Campylobacteria; order Campylobacterales; family Campylobacteraceae; genus JAIRKW01. Next base: position 3,841 of record JAISXY010000070.1, on the reverse strand, counting down.
GTATATTTTTAAAACCGCATCAAAATGACCATATACATCGCTGCCGTCCGTACTTTTTGATAAAAACAAAAAGGTCAAAGGACCGATGAGATTGATCTTGGGATTTATGCCAAACTCTTTTGCCTCTTTGAACTCTTTTATGATTTTCTCGGCATTTAAAGAAAAAGTTGTGGATTTTGAAAGCTCCGGAACGATGTAGTGGTAGTTGGTATTGAACCACTTCGTCATCTCCATCGCCACTCTTTTCTCATCTCCTCTTGCCATCGCAAAATAGAGTTTTGTTTTATCGTCTATATCTGCAAATCTCGGAGGCACTGCTCCAAGCAGTACAATCGTATCAAGCACTCCGTCATATAAGCTAAAATCATTGACACTCACGAGGTCTATGCCTGCAGACTTTTGATATTCCAAGTTTTTGAGCCTTAACTCTTTTGCCTTGTTTTGCAATTCGTCTGCGCCTATTTTGCCGCTCCAAAATGCTTCAAGCGCAAATTTCAACTCTCTTTGTTTTCCTATTCGCGCAAATCCTGTGATACTGTTTTTTATCATAATTTATCCTTTGATGTAAAATTTAGCATTGAAAAAATGAGTAAAAGAAAAAGTTTTCGGAGGGTCTATACCTGAACGGCAAAAGTCATAATGTAAGCAGTTATAAAATCTGTAAAAAGCTTTTTTTGATTTTATCTTTTGCGTCTGTTTTGAAAAAATACAATATACATTTAAATAATCAAGCAGATTTTTAGACTCTGTCGGCGGGTCATTTTCGCTTGTCGGCTCTTTGTCTTTGTTGGCTTTCGTGAAAAACAGGCATACGCTTACAAGCTTGCTGTGAAGTTTAGCGGTGCAGCTATGCGCTTGTATGGAAGATAATGTGAAGTATTTTTTGCCAAAACCTTTAGGTCTAATCAAGAACACGCCTTTTGTAAATTTAAGTCATGATATTAGCAAGAGTTTACTTAAATGACTATTTTGATACGGTTAGTATAATTAATTTTCTTATTCGTCTAACAGCTTTTCTTGGCGCAAAAAGAGCAGCGTATCGTCGCTGCCAAGTTCGCTTGATTTGCGCGCGTCTTTTGAAGCGTTTTTATAATCTTTCAGCGCAAAATGCGCCACGGCGCGGTTTTTATACTCTTTTTGCGCATCGCCGCTCGCACCAAAAGCCAAACTAACGACAAAGCAAGAGACGAACAGCGCTGATTTTACAATTTTAACCAAAGTAAATTTAAGGAGAAAATCAAAAAATTTCTTGAGATTTAATCATTATTTTGATACTCTCCCATCTTTAGAAAACTTAAGGATTATAATGCCTCTCTCACGACTAAATCAAGAACAATTATGCGCAGCTACCGCACCTTTCGGGCACAATCTCATCATAGCAAGCGCCGGAACCGGTAAAACCTCCACAATCGTTGCGCGCATCGCTTATCTTTTGCAAGAGGGCGTAAAACCGGAAGAGATTTTACTACTCACATTTACCAATAAAGCCGCACATGAGATGATAGAAAGAGTAGCGCGTTTTTTTGACAGCGAAACGGTAAAAAAGATAGAAGCGGGTACATTTCATGCCATCAGCCATAAACTACTGAAAAAAATCGGCAAAAAAATTATCCTAAAACAGCCAAAAGAGCTTAAAATACTCCTCAAAACCATACATGCAAAAAGGCGATTTGACCATATAGACGCAGGCGTAAAACCGTATCAGTCTTCATATCTGTACGACCTTTTTTCTCTGTATCAAAACTCGGAAATCAATCTAACATTCAGCGAATGGCTCAAAAAAAATGAGAGCGAACACAGTGCGTATTTTGATATTTATGAGGATATTTTGGAAGAGTTTGGGGAAGAGAAGAGGGCGTTTTCTTATGTGGATTTTAATGATTTGCTGATTTTATTGAGAGATGAATTGCAAAAAGATGGTAGCGGCCTGTTTTTTAAAGAGATTTTGATAGATGAATATCAAGACACAAATACCCTTCAAGGCTCTCTCATCAAAGCTTTTACATGCAACAGTATCTTTTGCGTTGGGGATTATGACCAGAGTATTTACGCATTTAACGGCGCAAATATAAAAATCATCGGCTCATTTAAAGAGCGATACACAGACGCCAATATATTTACTTTAGACAAAAATTACCGCTCGTCTCATGTGATTTTATTATTGGCAAATAGAGTGATTGAAAAAAACCCGCGCCTTTACCCAAAAGAGCTAAAAGTAACAAGAGAAGGGAAGTTTGAAGACCCAAAACTGCTTGTTTACAATGAACTTTTTGAGCAATATCAAGCCATAGCCGACAAAATAAGCCATTCGCAAAATACTCATGACGAGATAGCGGTGATTTTCAGAAATAACTCAAGCGCAGACGGAATAGAGGCAAGCTTAAGAGAGCTTGGCATTAAGTGCAAAAGAAAAGGCAGTGGCAGTTTTTTTGACTCGCGCGAAGTTAAAGCGGTGCTGGATTTGGTGAGTTTGTTTGTCAATCCAAAAGACATGATGGCGTTTATTCATGTTTTTGAGTATGCAAAAGGCGTTGGCGCGGCGTTTTCAAAAGAGCTTTTTGATGCGCTTTTAAAAATCGGAAGCGGAGATATAAAAAAAGCGTTTTTTGAACCTGAAGATGTGGAAAATCCATTTAAAAAAAAGGTTAAAAATTCACAGCTCGGTTTGTTTGACGACTTGCATGAGATAGGAAGTGTGGGGCGTTTTTATGCGCTCGGTTTTGATGAGGGTTTTTTGTCAAATCCGATTTTAAAAAACTCGCGCATAAGCGAAGAGGGCGCAAAATTTATATATGGATTTTATAGATTTTTGAAAGAGAGCAGAAGTGTGAAAGTGCCTGCAAGCTTGGTAGAACATGCGATAAATTCGCACACATTTGAAGATATTGCAAATCTTTTGGCAAAAAAAAGAGGAACTTTGAAAGATGGAAATGTGGATAAAAAACTTGTAGATGAAGCAAAAGAGAGGATCATGAGAAAAGCTTGGCTGCTTAGAGATTTGGCTAAAAATTATAACGATATATTCGGATTTTTAAATGCTTTGACACTTGGCAGCAGCGAAATGAGCGAAGGGGAGGGCGTAAATCTTTTGAGCATTCATGCAAGCAAGGGACTTGAATTTAAAGAGGTTTATATCGTTGATTTGATGGATGGACGGTTTCCAAATAAAAAACTTATGAGCATGGGCGGAAGTTTAGAGGAAGAGAGAAGGCTTTTTTATGTGGCGACAACAAGGGCAAAAGACAGGCTTTTCTTATCTTGCGCAAAGTACGATAAAATCAAAAAAATAGAGTATCTGCCTTCGCAGTTTTTAAACGAAGCGGGATTTATAAGTCGGTAAAAGTTGTAAAAATAGCAGCTTTTAGTCATTTTCGCATGAATGCGACCCAGTCTCTTTTTGCCATTCCTATGTCCTCTTATGTCTTTCCATTTCTCCCTCTGTCATTGCGAGACGGTGAAATCGGCGTGGCAATCCACCTCCTCATCATTCCCGCGTAGGCGGGAATCCATCTTCTCATGACGATTATTTATCAAAAATCCGTTTTTTCCGTAAAAACATTTTTGTTGTTTCTTTTTTGGATACCTGCCTCCGCGGGTATGACGAAGAGAGAATTGGATACCCGCATTCCTCGCAAATATCGTTTTTGCAAAAACTCTTTGCTCGCGCGGGTATGACGGAGAAGTATGGGTACGCCAGAAGGTGTATGTCATTTCCGCGTAGGCGGGAATCCAATGCGCATTTTAAAAACATTACAATATTCAAAAAAAGGTAAAGCGCATAAAACTCACAAAAAAATAACACCAAAACCAAAAATCCTCAAAACAAAGTAAACTTTAAAAC
>JAISXY010000055.1 GCA_031270285.1 Campylobacteraceae bacterium | reverse complement strand
AAACCTCTTCAAGAAGAGACCCGAATATCCTATTTAGACGCAAAAGAGATATAGGAAATGAGGTTTTAAATATAGATGATTTATCTTTTTCATATGGCGATAAAGATGTGCTGAAAAATGTAAGCTTCAAGGTTGAAAAGGGCGATAAAATAGCTCTTATAGGCGCAAATGGTATCGGTAAAAGCACGCTTTGTAAACTTTTAATGCATGAGCTCTTCCCCAAAAAAGGCAAAATCTTTTGGGGCGCAACAATGGAACCGAGTTATTTTCCGCAGGACACGACCGATATTATCAAAGGCGATATGGAACTTTTTGAGTGGCTGCAGCAATTTGACGACAAAAAAGATTTGGACGAGATACGAAAATGTTTGGGGCGTATGCTTTTTTCGGGCGAAGAGCAAAAAAAGAGTATCAAATCCATAAGCGGCGGCGAAAAACACCGCATGATGCTCTCAAAAATGATGCTTGAAAAAGGTAATTTTCTAATTCTTGACGAGCCGAATAACCATCTTGACTTGGAAGCGATCATCGCTCTGGGCGAAGCTTTGTATAAATTTGACGGCGTTGTTATATGCGTAACGCATGACAGAGAACTTATAGACGCATTTGCAAATCGCATTATCAAGATAAATGATGACGGCACGATAGAGGATTTTAAAGGCAATTACGAAGAGTACAAAGAGATTTGATGCACTATTTATTGATATATGAAGCGGTGAAAGATTACATGATAAGGCGCAACGAGTTTAGAGACGAGTATTTAAGACTTGCCCAAAAAGCTCAAGAGTGCGGAGAGTTAATATTGGCGGGTGCGCTTGGAACGCAAGGTTCGGCATTTTTGTTTTCAATAGAAGATCCGAAAATTGCTGAAAATTTTGCAAAAAATGATCCGTATGTAAAAAACAATCTCATAATATCTTATAAGCTTTTACCATGGACTACAGTCATAGGCAAAGACGCACAAAATCCTCTCATGAAGAAGTTAAAATGATAAAATATTACCTTTTTTTAATCGGTTTAACACTTATACTTGTCGGATGCGGCAACAAAGATAAGGAGCTTAGCAAAACTTATACAAACAGTATCGGCATGAAGTTCGTATTAATAGACGCGGGCTCTTTCATGATGGGATCAAACGAAAATGAAAACGAACAGCCGATACGAGAAATTATGCTGGATAAAAGTTTTTATCTCGGCGCAACTGAAGTAACGCAAGAGCAGTGGGAAAAAATTATGGACAGCAATCCAAGCAAAGTTAAAGCTGCAACAAATCCTGTAGATTCTGTCTCATGGTACGACATTAAGCTGTTTCTTGCGAAATTAAATATGTCTGAAAACAGTACCAAATACCGCCTTCCGACAGAAGTAGAGTGGGAATACGCCGCAGGAGCTGCTTCCAATGATACATATTCGTTTGGCAATGATGAAAAAGAGTTGAAAAAATATGCATGGCATTACGATAAAAAAGATAAAATAAAAAATATGCAGTCAAACCCTGTGGGTCAAAAAATACCAAATAGATGGGGTCTTTACGACATGTACGGAAATGTTTGGGAGTGGGTAGAGAGTACATATGATAAAAAGTTTTATGCAAAAAATCCTAAAATAAATTTTACAATCAATACGGGAAATACTAATATACTTAAAGGCGGCAGCTCTTACAACAGCGCTGAATTTTTGCGTTCTGCGGCGAGGATTTCAAAACCGTCAAACTACAGCGACGATAATGTCGGATTTAGAGTAGCCGTTACGATTGAGGATTGAAAATAGTTTAATTAAGTTTTATCTTGTACAGTATTAAAGTAATTATTTAGGGGATAAAATGAAAAAGTTGTTTTTACTAATTTGTCTCTGTTTTTTCGGCTTGTGTGAAGATGGTGCTTTTAATATTTATCTTGAATTTGAAAAAAATAAAAAACTATGCGGCAACGGGGATGCTCTTGCATGTTCTGTCGTCAGTCTGATATATTCGTGGCAGGGAGATCATAGCAGGGCGGTAGAATATAACAAAAAAGCTTGTTATGGCGGAAATGCCGACAGCTGTTTTTTTGTTAGTATGGCATATTATAATGGACAAGGCGTGGAGCAAGATTCTTTGAAAATTTTTGAATATGCCGAAAAAGGCTGCAATGACACAAGTGCTTTAAGTTGCGCATGGCTTGGCGGTTTATATTCTGTCGGTAAAAATGTAAAACAAGACTACAAAAAAGCAAAAGAGTATTATGATAAAGCTTGTGATTTAAATCTTAAAGATGCTTGCGATATGTATAAAACTCTCAAATAAATAAAGAGCTGCGATGCTTTAACTTAACGCTCTTTTATTTTGTATGATGCAAAGTTTACTCCTGTCGGTTAAACTAATTTACATGTTAACAATAGAGTGAAGTTTTTTTATCAGCTCTTCTAAAAATATTTTCTCATCAGGTAGCACAAGAGAGGCTTCGCGCTGTTTCTTGCCCCACATACTTTCAGGGAAAAACGCATCGCTCTTAAACCGCGCCATGATGTGTACATGCAGATGCGGCACATAGTTGCCAAACATCGCTATATTGATTTTATCGGGCTTATAATACTCTCTCATCTCTTTTTCTACTATTTCTATAGAACGATAAAGTATATCTCTCAAATTTTTCGGACAATCCGTCAACTCTTTGTACGGTTCGGTCGTAAAAATCTTCAGCCATGGGATATGCGACTCCTCTTTAAATACCGTGATAAACTCGTTTTTAAATAACGCTTCTTGCATCAAAACTCCTTAAATCTCAATCTATACGAACATCTTTTGCAAAGCTCTTCGGTTGGAGCGCCGTTTTTAAGTCCATGCGCGATTTTGCGGGAACGGTGAAGTATTTCGTTCAAGTTTTCGACGTTTACATTTCCAAGCAAAACCCGCCCTTCATAATCAAGACAGCAAGGCACAACTCTGCCGTCCGATAAAATACCTATTTGCGCATTTAAGCCGTAACATTTTGTATTTTCAGTTACAGGCGCATCCAAACTTGCCCAGTTAAAAGGCTTATCAAAACGAACAAGTACTTTTTTGGCTATTCTATTGTTGTTTTCATCTATCATAACGGCGTATCTATCATGAAGCGCACTAAAAATCAATTCATTAAAAGCCTTCTCTTCGGCATCCCAAAGTCTAATATTTATAAATTCGCCGCCGTTTTTTTCAAGCTTGTAATCAATAAGCTCAAAAACAGGCTCCAAATATTCCGATAAAGTTATCTTTTTGCTGTTTTTATTGAAACTGTTCAGCGAAATATTTATCTGTCTGACCGCTTCATGCAGAAGCGTTTTCTTATCATGCAGTTTTAGATAAAAACCGCTTGTCGTAAGCGATACTTTGTGCGAAAATTCAGCCGCCATGTCTAAATAATATTGAAGATTTTTATTTAAAAGCGGATCTCCCATGACATGCAAAGCTATCTCTTTGGTTTTACCTTTTAACTCTTGCAAAATCTTCCCAAACAATGCCAGTTCCATCGTGCGCGGCTTATCGTGTCTTGTCGGACAAAAACTGCAATGAAGCGCACAAACATTTGTAATCTCCACATAAACGCGAAAAAAATTCATTGTATCAAATCGGCAAAAGCGCTTATATCTATCTTCTGCCCTCTCATGTTCTCTTTGCAAAATTCTACTATTTTGCCATGAAAGCGCGCAAAGAGCGTATTTTCATCAATATCAAAATTATATAATCCGCATACATTTTCCCATCTGCTCAAAATTCCGCCGTAAAACCACTCCTGAATCTCGTCATAACTTTCAAATTCATATCCGAAACTGCTTAAAAGTCTGCCCGTATAACTGTCTATAACCATGACGGGCTTCAAACATGCATAGCAAAGTATCGCATCCGCACTCTCAAATCCAATGCCTTTTTGGGCCAAAAGCCACTCTCTATCCGCATTTTGCTGAAAAGATTCAAAGCTGCCGAACTCGCTCATGATATTGTGTGCCAATTTTTTCAATCTTGAAGCTTTTTGGGTTTTAAAGCCCGATTTTTCTATCAAAACGCCAATCTCATATTCATCTGTAAGAGCCAAAGCATGCGGGTTCATTAAAGAGCGGTTTTTAAGGTTTAAGAGTGAAATCTCAACATTGCTCCATTTTGTCTGCTGTGTCAAAATAGCCGCGACAACCACTTCAAACGAACCGCTGTTTGGCCACCAAAGCCTCTCGCATGGCTTTAAATATCCAAGTTGTTTTAGTGCGGATAGAAGTTCAAAACTATTCATGTCTGGCTTTTGTTAACTCGCGCTCATTTTGGTCATATATTTTGATTTTAAAGGCATCTGTACAGACTCCGCTTTGAATATCAAAAACAACCATCTGGAAGATTTTTTTACACTCTTTGGGTATATCAAAAGGATAGTTAAGTCCCGTCAAAAAACGCTTTATCGGCGCTTCTTTGTCCACTCCTATGACGCCGTCTCTGCATCCTGTTAAGCCTATATCGCACAAAAAAAGAGTTCCTTTATCTATCGTCAAATCATCTGTTCCTATATGTGTGTGAGTGCCGACAATAGCTGATACTTCGCCTTTCAGCATTGCAAAAAGAGCCGTTTTTTCACTTGTGGATTCTGCATGAAAATCAATAAAAACAGCCTCGGCACCATGCTTTTTGACAAAATCCACAGCCTCTTTTGCTTTCAAAAACGGATTATCACACATGGGCATTGTAAAGTGTCCCATTAGATTGATTACGCCGAGTTTTTCGCCGTTTATATCGCATACTATACTTCCTCGTCCGGGTATAATATCTGGCAGATTGTACGGACGCAAAATCGGCATTATATTAATGCACTCTACTATCTCGCCTCTGTCCCAAGTGTGATTTCCGCCGCTCATGACATCAATACCGCTGTTAAAAAGTTCGGTTGCATTTTTGGCGTTAATGCCGAATCCATGCGAAGCGTTTTCGGTATTTGCTATCACAAAATCTATCTCAAATTCTCTCTTTAAATTTTTCAAATGCGCATTTATCATGTCGCGACCGGGTTTTCCGACAACATCTCCTATAAAACCTATTCTCATGAAAATTTATCTCCGAAAAGTTCAAAAAACTGCTTTGCCGTACGAGCGCTTCTGGATGCGCGCAAAGCAGCGTATCGTTTTGCTTCCTCATGCATTAAAGCGCGCTTTTCATCATTTAAATTTGGAAAATAGCTGTCTGCTACTTCCAAATACTCATCAATCGTGCCTTGATAAAATGAGAGCCAAAGCCCAAATCTATCGGAAAGTGAAATCTTCTCTTCTACATTGTCCGAATAGTGAATTTCGCCGCTTTTTATTATCGTACCTTCATTGTCTGTGTGAAATTCGGGTATCAAATGTCTGCGGTTTGAAGTGGCATAAACCAAAACATTTTTGGGAGGAAGCTCTATTGAACCTTCAATAACGCTTTTTAAAGCCTTATAACTTGCATCGCCTGCTTCAAAAGAGATATCATCGCAAAATATGATAAATTTATACGGCAAATCTCTTATCTCATCGCTTATATTAGGAAGTGCGCCTAAATCCTCTCTAAATATCTCAATAACTCTGAGTCCATCTTCATAAAAACAGTTCAAAATCGCCTTTATCAAAGAAGATTTGCCTGTCCCTCTTGAACCCCACAAAAGCGCATGAGAAGCTCTTCTGCCCTCTAAAAATCTCTGCGTATTTTCATAAAGAGCCCTCTTTTGTTCATCAATATGAAGCAAATCTTTCAAAGTAATCGTATCTACATCAAAAACAGGCTTTAAACCCTCTTTTTTAGCCCTGTAAACAGCGGCTTTCGTACTTTTCCAATCTATCATTTTTTCACATCCTCTATTTTTTTATTGTTGTGCGTAAAAATCCAAGAACGGAAGATATTATATCATCATCATCAAAACTTGCGGATTTGAGATAAATTTTTTTATCATTTTCGTCCGTAACGGCAATATTTTCTTTGTAATTTGTAATGCTTTTAAATTTTAACGCCGAAGCTAAAATTTTTATAATAATAAGCGACAAAAATTGTTTGGTCGAAGTATCAAGCTGTCCGAATCTATCCTCCATCTCCTCTTCTATCTCATAAACCGCATTTACGCTCTCGCATTTACTCAAACGGCGGTAGAGTTCAAGCCGCAGCCTGTCTTCGCTGATAAAAGATTCGCTTAAATATGCGCTTACGGAGAGTTTTATCTCTACATCGTGCTTTTTCACGGCAGTTTTATGCATCAACTCATTTATTGTGTTTTCCAGCATTTTAAGATACAAAGAGTAGCCTATGTGTTTTATATGTCCGCTTTGCGCTTCGCCTATCAAATTGCCGCCGCCGCGTATCTCAAGATCATGATACGCTAAAACCGACCCGCTGCCCAAAAATGAGTTGGACTCAAGCGCTAAAAGTCTTTTGCGGCTGCCTTCGTTCAACTCCTCTTTGCTCTCTACCAGAAAGTAGCAAAAACCTTGATTGTGTCCGCGTCCGACTCTGCCGCGCAATTGATGCAAATCCGCCATGCCGAATCGTTCGGCTGATTCTATGATGATACTGTTTACATTCGGCAGATGAATGCCTGATTCTACTATGGAAGTTGAAAGCAGCAGATCATATTCTCTGTTTTCAAATTTCATTATCTCATGTTCGCTGATAGAGTCGCTTATCTCTGAATGCAACACTAAAATACGAAGATTTGGGACGATTTTTTTTAACTCTTTAGCTTTAATATCAATCGTAGCTATGCGATTGTGTATATAAAAAACCTGCCCGCCGCGCCTAAGTTCTCTCAATATCACTTCACGTACGATTTTATCATCATATTCTTTGACAAAAGTGCGCACATCTTCCCGTTCACTTGGCGGCGTAAGGATTTGCGAATACTGTTTGATTGAACTTAAAGCCATATTGAGGCTTCGCGGAATCGGTGTTGCGCTCATGGACAAAATATGGATATTCTCGCGCAGATTTTTCAGTTTCTCTTTTTGTTTAACGCCGAATTTATGCTCTTCGTCTATTATCAAAAGCGCTAAATTTTGACAATTCACGCCCAAAAGCGAATGGGTTCCGACACATATGTCAAGAGTTCCGTCTTTTAAGCTTTTGAGTATTGCATTTTTTTCTCTATCAGGCGTAAATCTGTCAAGTTTTGCGCATTTGATGCCGAATTTTTCAAAACGACGGGAAAGCGTTTTATAATGCTGCAAGCTAAGAAGCGTTGTCGGCACGATAAAAAGAGATTGGAAACCATTTTTGGCAGCGCAGAGGATAGCATTCATGGCAACTTCGGTTTTACCAAATCCTACATCGCCGCTAAGCAGCCTGTCCATGACTTTACCCGAACCCAAATCCCGCAAAATCTCTTCAATACTCTTTTTTTGGTCTGTAGTATAGTTAAATCCCGCATCTATCCAAAACTCTTCCAAAGGCGCATTTAAAGCTTCCATTTTGAAGCCCTCTATAAGTTCTCTTTTTGCCGCTATATCTATAATCTCTTTCGCAATTTCAAAAAGTTTTGCGCGCGCTTTCTCTTTCAGTTTTAAAAAGCTTCCTTTGCCGAGTCTGTCAATAACCGCTATAGAACCGCTGTCAGCGATATAACGGTCTATGAGATTTAGATTTTCTACAGGCAGAAGAAGTTTATCGCCGTCTTGATACTCTATAAAAATAAAATCTTTTTTTGCGCCCAAAACAGTCGTATTTTGCAAGCCTCTAAAAATACCGATTCCATAGTTTTCATGAACGACATAATCTCCGATTTTAAGCTCGTCAAGCAATATGGACGGATGTTTTCTGCGCTTTTTTTGAAGCGGACGGTTTAAAGAGATGATTATCTCTTCAGATGAAATAAGATTGACTATTAAGGGACTTTGCACAAACTTTACATTACCGCCAAGTTCTATATCCGCCTGCTTAACAAGCGCTTCGCTGCGCGCCAATATTTTGACTTTCTGCTCTTTATGAAACTCCAAAAAAGGTTTTACGGCCGATATCTGCAAATCTTTATAAACAGACGGTTCGGGCATAACGGGAATGGATTTTAAAAGATTCAAATCCGCACCGTAAAACTGCGATACCTCTTCAAGTTCGCCGTCCATTTTATACGCATAAATGCATCTATTTTTATCTATATAACTTTGCGCATTCTCATGAAGGCTCCAAAAACCCAAAGATTCAATATCCTGTCCTATACTGTTTGAGCTTATTTTTTTAACATTAACGCTCATTTTTTCGTATAATTCGCTGTCAAGCGAAAAAAGTGCGGGCGTTATCGTAACGCTTTCCAACTCATTTTTTTCGCTTTTTTGCGATTCGGTTGAAAAATATCTGATACTCTCTACCTGATTGTCAAAAAAACAGATGCGTACGGCATTTTCAAAATTTGTAGGGTATATATCTACTATATCGCCGCGAAATGAGACTTCGCCGCGCTCTTCAACAATATCTACAAAATTGTAGCCCCAATGTAAAAAGTTTTCTTTAAGACGGTTAAAATTTACCGTATCGCCGAATTTTACCGTTAAAGTTTTAAAAAGGTGCGGTTTCGGCAGAGGATGCAGAATCGTTCTTAACGGAGATATTAAAATCTTATTTGAAGAGGTTTCTTCATGATAGCTTCTTAAAACATTGATAAGTTCAAAAAGCTCATTTCTGTAAGATCTTAAATCATCGCCGAAAGAGGCGCGAAAATCGGGCAGAACAAAAGTTTTTCTGCCGGTATATAGAGTTGCGTTTGAGACAATAAAAGCCTCTTTATCATCTTTGCAGATGATAATTTCAGCTTTAAATTTGGCATTTAAATATTCAAAAACAGCAGCTTGCAAACTCTATTTTTTATCCTCTTCACTTGTCTCTTCTACAGTTATTAAAGGTTTGTCTATTATATCTTTTTTATGGCTTTCGCCTTCAAAATGAGATTTTTGTTCTATAACCAGTTCATTACTGTACACTACGCCAAAAAGAGTACCGCCTTCTAAAATCTCAATACTCTCACACATGGCTTTGCCTTCAAATTTACCGTTAATTATCATTTTTGGCGCTTCAACATCGCCTTTTATAAGCCCTCTTTTGCCAATAACGATAGTGCTTGTAGAATATACTTTTCCTAAAACTACGCCATCCACATAAAGATATGTGGAAAGTTCAAAAATACCTTCAAGCTTTGCGCCGTTAGCAACTATTGTGGATTCTGTTTGTTTGCTAATAATATGCTCATCACCTCTAACAAAGAGTCCCATTGTACGTTTGTCTCCTTCTCAAAAATTTGTGAAAAATTATTTAAGTCCCAATTAACAAAATTTATAGGATTTAAAGCGCGCCCCAGAAAACGCACTTCGTAATGCAAATGCGGACCGCTCGAGAGTCCTGTGTTGCCGGAATTTGCAATATGGTCGCCTTTTTTGACAAATTGTCCCACCTTGACCTTCATTTGTCTATCCAAATGTCCATAGTAACTTTTAAATCCAAAACCATGATCTATAATGACCAATGAGCCATATCCTGAATTTTCGCTGTATCCCGCATACTCTACAATACCAAGCGCAGGCGCATAAATCGGTGTTTTTAACGGTGTCCTAAAATCAAGACCGCTGTGAAACTCATTCGTCATTTTTATAGGATGTTTTCTCATGCCAAACTTATCCGAAATCCCATTATGCTGCGTAACTTCGCCATTTGGGATAAACTGCAAAAGCAAAGACTGCTGGATAGTCGTAAGAGTGATATTTGAGAGTCTTTCTTCATGAGTTATATTATCGTCTTCATGCGCAATTCCAATGATAGTTTCTATCTCTTCAATTTTATTTTTTATTACTTCGTAATAAGCTATCTTATCGTCCAGTTCATTTTGCAGCTCCTCTTTTTTACTGTCAAGCTGCGAAACTTCATAATTTAAAACCGTAATATATATAACGCCGCCCGCAAATAAAAGAGCGATAAATGCTAAAAATACGGCAACTATACGCTTTAGTATCTCATCTATAGTATAGTGGCGCGAACCTTTTACATCTGATATTGTTATGGTAAACTTATTTCTCATTAAAATAGCCTAAAAATGTATTCACAACACCAAATGAACCAAACACTAAATAGTCATCATTTGTATTAATTCCACTAAAATCTTTTACAGTAATACCCATATTTATAAGAGTTGCTCTAATCTCTTGTTTGGCATCTGCACGATACGGATTTTTTATCTCTATAATTTCTACCCTTTTGATAATCGGCGCTAAAATTTCTAAGACGCTATTATAATCTTTATCCTTATAAGAATTATAAACAAAAACTATTTTTTTGCCTTTAAAAATTTCCGCTATAACTTTCGCCGCACCTGCGTTATGTCCAACATCTATAGTGATATTCGGAGCAATTTTCTCACATCTGGCTTTTAAGTTCAACTTTTTGACTTTTTCCAAATCTATATCTATGTCAAGCTTCTCTGCCGCTCTCATGGCAGTAGTCAAATTATCTTTTAAAAACAGCGGAAGAGAGTGCAAAGCGGCATATTTTTCCACACTGCTCTCATGTTCATTTTTTTGTACATATATAAATTCCAATCCTAAAATAGCCTCTCGCTGTTTGATAATCTCAACTGTTTCGCTAAATTCCTGCGGCGCTATAACTGCGGGATTATTTACGCTTTGAAGTTTTGTATAAGCTATCTCTTTTATAGTTTGTCCAAGGAGTTCCTGATGGTCTAAAGAGATAGGCGTAATAACGGATAACTCTTTCGGTGCAACATTTGTAGCGTCAAATTCCCCGCCGACCCCAGCTTCCAATATCATATAATCACAATCTTCATACGCCAAAAATGCCAAAAATGTAGCATACTCAAAATATGAAAGCTCTCTCTCATACTCTTGCAAAATTGTTAAAAGTCTCTCATGTAGTCTATCTAACTCATCATACTCCATGTATGCGCCGTTTTTGTAAAATCGTTCATTAAATTCCAATATATGCGGCGATGTATAATGCCCGACTTTCAATCCCGCACTTTCAAGTATCTGCGCCAAAAATCTACCGGTTGTTCCTTTGCCGTTCGTGCCTGCTACATGAACGGTTTTCGGCAAATGAAATTCATGAGAGACGGCACGGTAGATACGCGGCATTCGTCCATAATCTATATGATCATAATATAATGGTTTTGTATCTAAATATTTTAACAGTCTGCTCATTAAATTTTACTTCTGTTTTTGCTGTAAGCCTTTTATGGCAATAATAGCGGTAAATTCATCAACTGCATCGCCTGACGCATATCGTATCGCCTCAAATCTTCTTGTATCGGATATGATGCTGTCGGCTTCTATGGGAAAGTCGTATTCGCCGCTTGTCATAACCGTTCCGTTTTCGCCCGAGTTTAAAGCATAATCAATTTTTAATTTTGCAATCGCTCTGTAAGAGATAACATAACCGTTCGCATCATAAACAAGCGGCTTAAATTCAACGCTTGCCAAAGAGACATTCAAGACGGTATCGGCGGCGGCGCGTTCTACTATTTTTGAGTTGAATTTGTTTACAAGCGCAGCTTGTACGGCATCTTTGATCAAAACCGTATTTTGCGGGTCAATCCTGCTCATAGCAACATATACATACACTCTCTCTCCAAGAATGCTTTTTGCTAATTGAGCGGTTGGTTTATATCCGCAACCGACAAGAAAAAACAATAGAACAGGTAAAATTATTAATCTCATGTCACTACCAAATTTACAAGTTTTTTATCCACATATATCTCTTTTTTCAGACTAACGCCATTCAGCCATTTTGCCGCTGCCTCTTTACCTGCAGCGATAATCTCTTCTTTGCTTGCATCTGCATTTATCTCAAATTCGGCTCTTCTTTTGCCGTTTACGGTAACCGCCAAAATCATACTCTCACTCTCAAATACGCTTTCGTCTATCTTGACCTGCTGCGTAAAGTTTTTGCACTCAAATAGTTTTTCGCTCATTTCGCTGGCAATATGCGGTATTATCGGCTCCAAAATATTTAACAGTATGAAATAACCCTCGCTCCAAACAGCTCCGTTTTCCTGTGCGCTTAAAGCGTTAAAAGCCTCCATGGAAGCGGCTATAAGCGTATTAAACGAATATGAACCGTTTTTATAACTGTCTTCGCTCTTTTTTAATGCTTCATAGACTTTTTTTCTCGCATACTGCTCATTTTTTGCAAGAGCGCTGTGTTCAATTTTCGGTAAAGTTTGGCAATGTCTAACATTGTCGCTTCTATCGCACAATCTCTTGATAAATTTAAAAGCTCCCTCTACTGCGCTGTCGTTCCACTCAAGCTCTTTTTGTACGGGCGCTGCAAAAAGTATAAAAAGTCTTGCCGTATCTGCGCCGTATTTTTCAATAATACTGTCAGGATCTACGACATTGCCTTTTGATTTGCTCATTTTTGCGCCGTCTTTTAATACCATACCCTGCGTTAAAAGATTTGCAAACGGCTCATTTATATCTTCTATAAAGCCCAAATCTCTCAAAGCTTTTGTAAAAAATCTTGAATACAAAAGATGTAAAATAGCGTGTTCAATCCCGCCGATATATTGATCCACGCTCATCCAATATTTGACGCTTTTTTCATCAAACGGCGCATCTTGCCAAAAAGTTTTCGGCGTTGTATAGCGCAAAAAATACCAGCTTGACTGCACAAATGTGTCCATTGTATCGGTTTCTCTCTCAGCTTTGCCGCCGCATTTCGAACACTTTGTAAACTTCCATGTCGGGTGTTTGTCGAGAGGATTGCCCTCGCCCGTTATTTCTACATCGTCAGGCAGCGTTACGGGCAGATTTTCATTTTTTTCAGTTACCGCACCGCATTTCGGACATAAAACAACAGGTATCGGCGCACCCCAATATCGCTGGCGGCTTATCCCCCAATCGCGGAGTTTATAATTTATCGTCCTTTTGCCTATGCTGTTTTTTTCAAAATAGTCTATTATCGTTTTTTTAGCCGCAGCGGACGTCAATCCGCTAAAATCTGCGGAATTTATCAATACTCCGTATTCCGTAAATGGCAATACCGTTTCAGCATTCTCTGCTCGTATCGTTTGAATTATCGGAAGAGCATATTTTTGCGCAAAATCAAAATCCCTCTCATCATGTGCGGGAACAGCCATAACCGCTCCGCCGCCGTATTCAAGCAGGACAAAGTTTGCAACCCATATCGGAATCTCTTTTTTTGTGAGCGGATGGATAACCGATATACCCAAATCCAACCCCTCTTTTTCGTTTGACTGCCGTTCTTTCGCACTCTGTCTTTGCATATTTTTAATAGTTAATATCTTCCGTTCATCCAATAATTTTCGCTCTAAAAGTTCATTTACGATAGCATGATTTGGAGCAAGAGCAGAGTATGTTACGCCAAAAATCGTATCCGGACGCGTGGTAAATACTTTGTAGCCGTCAAATTTTCCGCCCAAAAGCTTTTTGGACTTTGGCGATAATTCAAAATCAAACTCCAATCCTTCGCTTTTTCCTATCCAATTTTCCTGCATTGTCAAAACTTGTGAAGGCCAATGATTTTCAAGCTTTTTCAAGTCTTCCAAAAGTTCTTCGGCATATTTTGTGATTTTCAGATAGTATCCGGGCATTTCGCGCTGTTCTACAATAGTGCCGCATCTCCAGCATTTGCCCTCTTCCACCTGTTCATTTGCCAAAACCGTCTGACAACTTGCGCACCAGTTTAATACTGCGTTTTTTCTATATACAAGTCCTTTTTCATACATTTTAATAAAAATACTCTGTTCATGTTTTGTATATAACGGATCGCTTGTAGCAAACTCTCTTGTTTTGGAAAACGAAAGTCCTAAAGAGTCAATTTCATCTCTCATGGAGTCTATATTTTCATAAGTCCATTTTTTAGGGTGAACTTTGTGTTTAATGGCGGCATTTTCGGCAGGCATACCAAAAGAGTCCCAACCTATCGGATGAAGCACATTAAAACCCTGCCTGCGGTAATGTCTTGCTATCGCATCGCTGATTGTGTAGTTTCGTACATGTCCCATGTGTATGCGTCCGCTTGGATACGGAAACATACTTAAAATATATTTTTTAGGACATGAAAAATCTTCCAAAGGCTCAAAAGCGTCTGTTTCAAGCCACTTTTTCTGCCATTTTTTTTCAGTTTCTAATGGTTTGTATTCCATATTTTAAAACTCGTCTCTTGCTCTTGCGGACTCCACTATAACAAGTATCAATGAAAATAGACTTGCAATAATTGCGCCGATAGACAAAGCAATTACTATGTCTATACTATGCGAAATCTCTAAAATCAAAAATGCGGGTATCAAATGTAAATCAGCCACTAAAGAGCTTGCAAGAAGCTCGGCTGAAAGCGTATTTTTTATGCCTATTTTTAAAAATGTAGATATAAGATTAATGCTCATGGCAATAAAAAGCGTAATCTCGTTCTGCTCATATAAAAAACCTGCCGTTGTCGTAAGGCTCATCAGAGCAAAAAATACATATATGACTTTACCCCAATCCATGTTCGCTCCTTAAATTCTTCCATGCTCGTATTGAGCGCGCATTTTTGCTTTTTCTATTTTAGCTTTCTCTTTTTTTGCAATATTGGCTCTATAATCGGCTATATCAAATTTCAGCCATTTCAAAAGCGGTGCGGCGATAAAGATAGAGCTGTAAGTACCTATGATAATGCCTACGGTTAATACCAAAGAGAAGCCATGTATAGACTCTCCGCCAAATACCAGCAAAGCTACCACAACAAAAAGGGTAGTCAAAGAGGTAAGAGTTGTGCGAGATAAAGTTTTAGTGATAGAAACATCTATTATCTCAAAAAGATTCATATTTTTAGAGCTTTTTAACTCTTCTCTAATTCTATCAAATACAACTATCGTATCATTAATAGAGTACCCCAGTATCGTCAAAACAGCGCCCAATATCTCAAGATTTACATCTATTCTTAAAAGCGCTATCACGCCGATAACCAGCAATACGTCATGAAACTGCGAAACTATTGCCGCAACGCCAAAACGCCACTCAAATCTGAAAGCTACATATACTAATATGGCAATCAGCGATACAAGAATCGCCATGATACCTTTTTGCCGTAATTCGTCGCCGACTTTAGGACCTACCATATCAACGCGGCGTATTTCAAAATTGCCGGTATCAAGCAGTGTTTTAGTCATTAAATTACCTATATCTTCGCCAACAGCCCCACTGCTTCCCTGAAAACGAATAGTTACCTCATCTTTTGCGCCGAATTCTGTTACGCTTGCTCCTCTAAAAAGCAGTTCCTGCTCTACTTTTTGGCGTATTTCATTAATAGGCGCATCTTTATCCAAATATTTTACCTGTACAACCGTACCGCCCGCAAAATCTATACCGTAATTTAAATCTTTTGCAATAACCAAATATATAGTAGCACAAGCAAGAAAGATAGAAACTGCATTGGTAACCGTACTAAGTTTCATGAATTTATGTATTTTAGAATTAATGGTAAGATTTTTCAGACCAAACCAAAAAATAAGGTTTTTACTTTTTTCAATTTTTTGCATCAAAAGTTCATATATGCCGCGTGTGCCGAGTATCGCCGTCAACATGGAGATAAATATACCCAAAATCAGCGTTATAGCAAAACCTTTAATTGGTCCTGTGCCGTAAACATATAAAACCATCGCTACAATAACTGTCGTTAGGTTAGAATCTACGATAGCCGTCATAGCGTTTTGATATCCATGTTCTATTGCGGCTCTAATGCTTGAGCCTGAACGCAGCAGTTCTCTTATGCGTTCATTAATGATAACATTGGCGTCTATCCCCATACCGACTGTTAAAATGATACCCGCCATTCCGGGCAGCGTTAGAGTAGCGCCTAAAAATGCAATAAGAGCTATCAAAATGACAAGATTACTTACAAGTGCGATGGAGGCTATAAAACCTGCCATTCTATAGTAAAAACACATAAATAGTACTACCGAAGTAAAGCCAAATACTAAAGCTATAGAGCTTGCTTTTATGCTGTCTGCTCCCAAAGACGGTCCGACACTTCGCTGTTCTAACATGGTTACGGGCGCTAAAAGTGCGCCGCTTCTTAATGCTACAGCTATATCGCTTGCCTCTTTATCGCTGAATGCGCCGGTTATTTGACCGCTTCCGCCGCCGATTCGCTGTATAATATTAGGCGCCGAATAGACTACATTATCAAGCACTATCGCGAGTTTTTTACCGACGTTTTTACCCGTAAAATCACCAAAAATTTTTGCGCCCTGCGTATTCAATGAAAAACTTATCATGGGGCGGTTATTTTGATCAAAGCCAACTTTTGCATCTGTAAGCATAGAGCCGTCAAGTATTGGCACGGCTTTTAAAAGATATTTTCTGCTTCCATCTTTATCCGGATAAATAACATCTCCGTATGCCGCAGCTTCCTGCTGACTCATAAAATTTACTCTATCATTTCTGTCTTCGTCCACAGCCATGAGTTGAAGATTTGCAGGTTTTGCGATAAGTTCTTTTACGCGCTGTTCATCTTCTCTTGTTTTGACGCCGGGAATTTCAACCAATATATCCTCTTCGCTCTGCTTGGCAACAGTCGGTTCGGCAAGTCCAAATTGATCAAGTCTGTTTCTGATTGTTTCTACAGCCTGCGTAACGGCAAGAGTACGCACTTTTTGTTTTTCGGTATCGCTTAATGTAACCGTATAGTTAAGCCCTTGTTTATTGACAACAAGTCCTCCGATTTCATCAAACATGGAGTTAAGATTTTTCTCTTCATCTTCATCTAAAAGCGTCAGAGTGATCGTATCGTCTTTAACTCTGAAAGCGTCTATAAGAATACGATTGTCATCTGTATAATATTTAATGCTAACAGCCGTAGATTTAATTTTGGAAATTATTGCTTCGTCTGTTTTGACACCAAGGAGCATATATAGACCGCCCTGCAAATCAAGTCCTAACGATACTTTAGCTCCCTTTTCTGTCTGCAAAAAAGTAGGAGAGCTAAATATAATACCGAACAGTGTTGCCGCAAGAAAGATAATAAGTCGGTAGTTTAAGCCTCTGTTATTCATCTACTCTCTTCAATATATATTCTTTGACGATTTTAACGATTACGTCATCATTAAGTTTAATTTTGATAAAATTTTCATCAACATTTGTCACCTCGCCGACTAAACCGCCGCTGGTAATAACTTTGTCGCCTTTTTTCAGCGATGAGAGCATTTGCTTGTGAGCTTTTGCTTGACGCTGTTGAGGCATAATGAGAAGAAAATAAAAAATCGCTATAAGCGCTATAGGAAATAAAAATGTCTCCAATTGCATGTAATTCCTTTAAAGATAAAAATTTAAGTAGATATTTTATCACTTCTATTATAATAAAAGCCTTTGTTACAGCGTTATTACTTTCAAGTTTTATCTATCTGACATATTTTAACATTACAAATTATCTCTTGCACTCTGTTTTAGCATGCGCAGGACTTTGGCTGCTTTTCAAATCAGATCGGATAGGTTATTTTTTTACAGGTTTTTTTATTGGGATTTTATGGTTTTACTGGATTTCGTTAAGTTTTAGATATTACGGCGATTTGGCATGGCTAATACCTATCGTGATTATTGGCATCGGCATTATTTACGGGCTTTTGTTTTTAATCCCATCTCTTCTTACAAATTCTGCATATCTGCATGCTATAGCGCTTGTACTCTTTTCACAAATCGCACCGTTTGGTTTTAACTGGTTCAATTTTGAACTGATACTCTACTATACGCCATTCGGGCTTACAAGTCTGCAAGTGATATTTTTAATCATATCCATACTTCTTGTACAAAATAGCCATAAAGGATACCGTTTTTTGGCTTTTATCTGCTTTATTGCAGCATTTGACTTTTCCAATAAAGAGCCGCCAAAAATGCCCGATATTGATCTGAAAATAGTACAAACCCGCATCTCTCAAGATAAAAAGTGGGAAACGGAAGCTATCATAAAACATGTACAGGAAAATTTTAAAAATATAGAGAGTGCGATAGAGGAGAAAAAACAGCTTATCATTCTGCCCGAAACCGCATTTGCGCTCTATTTGAATAAAAATGAAGTTATTGTCGCCAAATTATTGGAATATTCGCAGAATATCTCCATTATCACGGGTGCGCTGGGGTATGAGGAAGGTAAATATTATAATTCGGCATACTTTTTTAATAAAGGTATCATGCAGCGTGCCGATAAAGTAGTTCTTGTGCCGTTTGCCGAAAAAGTTCCGCTGCCGAATTTAATCTCATACTACATAAACAGTATCTTTTTTAATGGAGCAAGCGACTTTTCCGAAGCGGAACATCCAAGCGATTTTATTGTAGATGGTATAAAAATCAGAAGCGCAGTCTGCTTTGAGGGAAGCCGAAGCGAGATTTATGAAGATAGTCCTAAAATTATCAGCGTTATCAGCAATAATGCATGGTTTTTGCCTTCCATACAGCCCACAATGCAAAATCTAATGCTCTCTTTATACGCTACAAAAAACGGCGCAATAATTTTACACAGCGTAAACGGCGACGGCAGTAAAATAATCGTCCCTAGAAAGAGCATTTTAAGAATGGTAAGCGAGCAGTTTAGCAGATAGATTATTTGATTGGCGTTTTTTATATAATTTTGCATAATATAAAATTTTATGCAAAAATTTTCAGCGCCTTTTGTAAATCCTCTTTTGTATCTATGCCGAAGCTTCTGCTTTCCACCTCTACCATGCTTATCGTTTTGCCATGATATAAAGCGCGGAGTTGTTCTAATTTTTCTATTTGCTCAAGAGGAGCAGCAGGAAAAGCGCAAAAAGTCCGCAAAGAACGAAATATGAAGCCGTAAAGCCCCAAATGTCCGAAGTACTGCACACCCGTATTTTCCCTGTCGTATGGAATGAGCGACCTTGAAAAATAGAGCGCATTTTGATTTTCGTCTATTACCGTTTTGACAAGATTTGGGTCAAGCGCCTCATCTTTACTCACTTTTTTATAACAGCTTGCCATGACCCATTCGCTTTTTTCTCTTAATCTTTCAACCTTTTTTTTAAGAGCCAAAACTACGCTTTTTTCTATAAAAGGCTCGTCTGCCTGTACATTTATCACTATCTCGTCTTCTTTTAAGAAAAGTTTTTGCGCAGCTTCATTTATCCTGTCTGTTCCGCTTTGATGGTTTATGTTTGTCAAAATCGCCCTAATATTGTATTTTTGCGCTATTTTTACGACCTCTTCGCTGTCTGTTGCGATAGCCGTATCGTCTATCTCTTCAACCGCTTTGGCAGTTTTTATAACCATGGGAAGATTAAATATATCGGTCAATATCTTATTTGGAAATCTTGTAGATGCAAGGCGAGCTGGGATAATTATCATGATTTAACCTTTTAAAAAA
The DNA here is from genome assembly GCA_031270285.1 of Campylobacteraceae bacterium. Classification (GTDB taxonomy): domain Bacteria; phylum Campylobacterota; class Campylobacteria; order Campylobacterales; family Campylobacteraceae; genus JAIRKW01. Next base: position 2,738 of record JAISXY010000055.1, on the reverse strand, counting down.
ATAGTTATGGTTTTTTCAATTTCGGATTTTTTGACGACATCAGGGTGTTTTATCTCTTTTTCAAAAAGAGAGCTTATGCATTTGGGAATGCGTAAATTCAGCCTTTTGCTGAAGTTTTCAAGTGCGACTTTATCGCTGTATTTTATTTTGTCGTTTTGCAAAGCGTTCCACATGACAGGCGCAAATTTTGTCCACTCAGCAGTTGAGCAGATAACGCATGGAATATTTTTTTGTTTTATTGTTTCATACGCTTTTATGCATGTAGCTGTGTGCGGGTCTAATACATATCCGTTTTCGGCAAATTTTGCTATTGCGTTCAAAGCAAACTCATCGTCCGAATATACAGCGTCAAAATCCTCTCTCAAAGATTCCAACTCGTCTTTGTTTAACTTGTATAATTTTTTTGAAATAAGTTCGCTCATGAGCTCTTTGCATCTTTTAGCCCCAAATTTATCAAACAAAACTCTCTCCACATTTGAAGATATGAGTATATCCATCGCGGGAGATGTGCTTTGCAAAAGCTTTTTACCGCTTATATCATAAACGCCTGTTGTCAAAAGTTCTGTTAGTATGTTATTGATATTTGAAGCTATCAATATCTTTTCTACGGGCAGTCCCATCTTTTTGGCATAATATGCCCCAAGCGCATTGCCGAAATTTCCACTTGGAACGGTTATGTAAAATTTTTCACCTTCTTTTAGTACATTTTGTTTCAGCAGTTCTATATAGCTTGACACATGATAGACAATCTGAAATATAATGCGTCCGAAATTTACCGAATTTGCGGCGCTCAAATTTATATTTTGCTTTTTCAGGCTCTCTTTGAAAGTCTCCGATGCAAGCAGTGATTTCAAGGCGCTTTGCGCATCGTCAAAGTTGCCCTCTATGCCTATAACTTTGAGATTTTCCCCGTCGGCAGTTACCATTTGAAGCCGCTGAACATCGCTTGTTCCGCCGCTTGGGTATAAACATACTACTTTTATATTCTCTTTGTTTTCAAAAGTCTCAAGCGTTGCCGGTCCCGTATCGCCGCTTGTGGCTGCAAGTATGAGATATTTTTCATTGCGTTTTTTTGCCAGATGCGAGAGAATGTACCCGAAAGGCTGAAGCGCCATATCCTTAAAAGCTCTCGTTGGTCCGTGATAAAGCTCATTGACGAAAAGGTCTGATTTGACTTTTACAAGAGGTGCCGGAGAGTTTTTATCGTCAAATCCGTCATACAGATCCAAAGCCTCCTTTAATACGCTCTCTTCTATATCTACATGAAAAAGCCTCAAAATCTCCAATGCCAACTCTTTGTAGCTTTTTTCCGTCATTTTAGTAAAGAAACTGCCGGCAAATTTTGGCAGTGTTTCGGGCGAATAAAGTCCTCCGAAGCTCGCACTTGGATTTAGTATCGCATATGAAAACTCAACTTTTGCGCTCTTTTTTCCGTCATTTCCTCTGGTTTCTATAAACATTTCTAATCAGCCTTTAAATTTTTATCAATCCATTTAAGATATTCACATGAGCCCTGCTCAATTTTTACCGATATTATCTGCGGGATTTCATATGTGTGGAGAGATTTTATAATTTTTTCAACTTTTTTATATTTTTTAGCTTTTGTTTTTATCAAAAGCTCTATCTCGTTCTCTTTTTGAATGCGCCCTTGCCATTTATAGCTTGAAAACACAGGCGTAAAACTAACGCATGCAGCTAAATTTTCTTCCAACAGTTTATCCGCTATTTTTTGCGCCGACTCGCTGTCGGGAGTTGTCGTCAGGACTATTATGTAACTCATTGTTTTATGATAGTCCCTATACCTTCATTTGTAAACAGCTCCAAAAGTATGGAGTGTTCTATGCGCCCGTCAATGATATGGGCATTTTCCACGCCGCCGTTTATCGCTTCCAAGCAGGCGTCTATCTTGGGAATCATTCCGCCGCTTATAGTGCCGTCCTCTTTTAACCGCTCAATATCATCAAGGTTAAGTTTTGATAAAAGTTTTTTGTTTTTATCCAAAACCCCCAAAGTATCGGTTAAAAATATCACTTTTTTTGCCTGCACGCTGACGGCGATTTTGCTTGCCGCCAAATCGGCATTTATATTGTACCCCGGATGCGAAGAGTCATCACCGGAAGCTACAGGAGCGATAACGGGTATGAATTTCTCATTTATCAAATCATTTAAAACATTTTCATCAATTTCCGTGATTTGTCCTACCAATCCGTACTTTCCATCATCAATCGGGCGCGCTTTAATGAAATTGGCATCTTTTCCCGTAATGCCGATAGCTTTTGCGCCGTTGTGATTTAAAAGAGTCGTGATCTCTTTATTGACATTTCCGCTTAAAACCATCTCAACTACTTCCATGACTTTCTCGTCTGTTACGCGAAGTCCGTCTATAAATTCGCTGTTGATATTTAATTTGTCCAAAATAGAGTTTATGCTTTTCCCGCCGCCATGAACTATGATAATGCGAATACCGACAAGATACAAAAGTACAATATCCTGCGCAAATTTGTCTTTTAAGTCCGCATTTATCTGCGCTGCGCCGCCGTATTTTATGACTATCGTTTTGTTTCTGAACTTTTTGATATAAGGAAGCGCATCAAGGAGTGTCTGCGCTTTTTGAATTTTTGCCTGCAATGTTTTTCCTTCAAAGAAAGATAAATTTTAATTTTATCAAAAATATAGTACAAAATCTCTTATTTTAATACATTTGTCTCAAATTTGCGGCACAAATGTATTATGGTGTT
>JAISXY010000036.1 GCA_031270285.1 Campylobacteraceae bacterium | reverse complement strand
TTTGATGCGCCGTCATTTTTATTTTCGCCGCCGGCATTGCCCTGCTCTTTTTTGTATATCTCTTCCGCCAATTTATGGCTTGCTTCGGTTAAAGCTTTTACTTTAGCGTCAATCTCTTCCTTGTCTGCATTCTCATTTTTCAAAGTCTCTTTCAGTTCATTTAAGGCTGTTTCTATTTTGCTCTTATCGTCTGCGGGTATATTTTCACCCAAATCCTTAAGCGACTTTTCTGTCTGATGAATCAAAGCTTCAGCGCTGTTTCTGGCATCTACTATCTCTTTTCTCTTCTTGTCCTCTTCTTTGTGAAGCTCGGCGTCTTTTACCATTTTTTCTATCTCTTTTTCGTCAAGTCCCGAACTTCCCGTGATTTTAATCTCCTGCGCTTTTCCGCTTGCTTTGTCTTTGGCTGAAACCGTCAAGATACCGTTTGCATCTATATCAAATGTAACTTCTATTTGAGGAATACCGCGTGGAGCGGCTGGAATACCTTCAAGATTAAATTGGCCCAAAGATTTGTTATCTTTAGCAAAATCCCTCTCGCCTTGCAGTACATGTATAGTAACTGCGGGTTGATTATCTTCTGCCGTTGAGAAAACTTGAGTTTTTTTAGCAGGGATAGTTGTGCCCTTATCAATAAGTTTTGTCATAACTCCGCCAAGAGTTTCTATGCCAAGACTAAGCGGCGTAACATCCAAAAGCAGCACATCTTTAACATCGCCCTTGATAACTCCGCCCTGAATAGCCGCACCAATCGCTACAACTTCATCAGGATTGACGGATTTGTTCAACTCTTTGCCGAAAAATGTTCTGACTTTATCCTGTACAAACGGCACTCTTGTAGAACCGCCCACCATGACGATCTCTTTAATATCGTTTTTTGATACGCCCGAATCTTTTATAACCTCTTTGATTTTATCTACAGTTTCGCTTATCAAATCCTCTATCATGGATTCAAATTTTGCGCGGGTGAGTTTTTTGACCAAGTGTTTAGGACCTGTCGCATCTGCTGTGATAAACGGCAGATTTATCTCTGTTTCATTGGCAGATGAAAGCTCTTTTTTGGCGTTTTCTGCGGCTTCTTTTAACCTTTGAAGCGCCATGACATCATTTTTCAAATCAATACCGTTTTCATTTTTAAATTCGCTTACAAGCCAATCTATCAAACGGTTGTCAAAATCATCTCCGCCCAAAAACGCATTTCCGCCTGTTGCCAAAACTTCTACTACATTGTCGCCCGTTTCAAGCACAGTTACATCAAATGTGCCGCCGCCAAGATCATAAACCATTATTTTCTCAGCCTCTTTTTTGTCAAGTCCGTAAGCAAGAGCGGCTGAAGTCGGCTCGTTTATGATACGAAGCACATTCAATCCCGCGATCGTTCCCGCTTCTTTTGTCGCTTTTCTTTGAGCGTCGTTGAAATATGCCGGCACCGTAATAACCGCATCCGTTACGCTCTCGCCCAAAAAGCTTTCGGCATCTTCTTTCAGTTTCATCAAAACTTTAGCGCTTATCTCTTGAGGCGTATAAACTTTGCCCGATATTTCGATAGCGCATGCGCCGTTTCTATCGACTACTTTGTAAGGAAGACGTTTCTTAGCCTCGGCAGCTTTATCTTCATTGCTCATGAGACCCATGATTCTTTTTATTGAGTAGATAGTTTTTTGCGGATTTGTAACAGCCTGTCTTTTTGCCGTATCTCCGACCAAAACTTCACCTTTGTCTGTATATGCCACAACGGAAGGAGTTGTATTTTTACCCTCTTTGTTCGGTATAACTTTCGCTTCGCCTCTTTCATATACGGATATGCAAGAGTTTGTTGTTCCTAAATCTATTCCGATTACTTTTCCCATTTTTTTATCCTTTTAATAAATTTTTTTAACCAATCCGCCAAAAGCGGAATTTTAACGAGCAATGCTTACCATTGCAGCTCTTAACACTCTGCCTTTAATAGTATAACCTTTTTGAAAAGTTTGAACTATATCCCCGCTCTCTTTGCCCTCAGCTTCTACCTGAAGCGCCGCATTATGAAAATTGGGGTCAAACTTGCCGCTACTTTCACTCTCTTTTATACCATGTTTTTCAAACACTTTTTTAAACTGTTCAAGCGTTAAACCGATACCGTCTTTTATCTTTTTGGCAACCTCATCGCTTGTTTCATCTGCCGATGTATAGGCTATCTCAAGCGCATCTATAACAGGAAGCAAATCCCTTGCAAACTGCTCATGCGCATAATCTATAGCCTGATATTTCTCTTTTTCGTAACGCTTTTTGATATTTTCAAAATCAGCATGCGCTCTTATATATTTGTCTTCGCAGAATTTCAGCTTTTCTTCAAGCTCCCTTACCGCTTTATTCGCATCGGGCAAATCTTCGCCCTGCTCTGCTGCCGTCTCATCGGCATTTAGAGCATCCGACGGCTCTTCTTTTTCTGCCTCTTCATGTATATGTTCGTTTTTTTTATTTTTCATTATATCTCCTTAGCTTTATTAAAAAAACTCTCAAAATCGGTATTTAATCTTCCCAAACAGAACATTTTAGCGCTCTCATTTCCGATTTTGGCTCCCCTTTTTACAACCATGTAGCCGCTTGGGACTATCTCTTCAAAATATATCCCGTCTTTAAGCTCCAAGATAGCTTTGACATTTTTGAAATAATCGTACAAAAATCTATCGTCATTTTCTCTTGTCATTTCATACAAAACATTTTCGCCCTCTTGAAAAAGCACTTTTCCGACAAGCATTTGATCTAATTTCGTGCAAAGCTCGCCAAATCCAACTCTTGAAGCGATGGAGCGCAAATCGTAAATATTAAAACCTAAAAGCTCATTTAAAAATCTCGCAGCTTCATCGCTGTAAGATATGGTAACTTCGCTGTTGTTAAAGACTAAAAGCAAAAAACGATTTTGGATTTTTATGACCTCTTTCAACTCTTCATTATCGTAAAATTCCAAAGCGCAGTAAAGCTCGTACTCTCTAAGAGCATTTTTGATATTATTCAAGCTTCCGAATACTATAGCAGTATCGGTTTTCAGCTTTTCTATCCAGTATTTTTTCAGCGCATTTGTCGTGGGTATCCTGCCGCCGCTTATGTGAAGCTGCGTCAAAATGCCCTCATTGCAAAGCTTATTAAAGTAAGACCTGATAGTAGAAGCCGATATCCCTATGGACATTTTTGTCTGAAGTTCCGCAGAACCGACAGGCAGATTGTCTTCCAAATATGCCTTGATAATAGCTTCCAAGATCAAATCCTGTTTGGATATTGCCTTCATTTTTAGCACTCTTTTGGTTTAATTGCTTGTAATTATACAACATTGAGTGTATTATTGTCAAGTGTAACTATAAGTTTGTTATTATAAAGAAAGTTTAGCGTATAACACTCATATCTTAAATGCCGAGTATCACGCCGTGCTAACTCAAAAAAAGCGCAATTTCATCAGCTAAAAAATAGTTTTTATTGTAAAGTCTTCCGTCTTTAATATAGACTTTTTTCGCTTCTACCAACATATCTATTTTGTTTTCGAACTGTTTTGGCAAAAAGTCAAGACTTATGCCGAGATTGGAGCGAAAAGCCAAAAAAAGCCTCTCCAACCTCAAATCTTCCGCACTTAAATGTTCCGTTTTTTGTAAAAGCGGCGATGCGATATACTCTTTTAAATCATTTGAAGGGTAGAAGCGTTTTTGTCCGTCAAATCCCACAGCTCCACAGCCTACCCCGATATAGCTGTCATGCGCCCAATATCGCTTGTTGTGCAAACATTCGTAACCGCGTGAAAAATTAGAAACTTCATACTGCAAAAAGTTTTCATCTTTCAAACTTCTAACAATAAATTTTGCCATCGTCAAAGATTCTTTCATGGCATTTTTTCTCTCAAAAAACGGCGTTTTGGCCTCTATCGTCAAAGAGTAGGCGCTGATATGATTTATGGGAAGTGCGGCAGATGTTTTAATATCATTTTCCAAAACTCTTTTCGTATCCATAGCAAGAGCGTAAATAATATCAACGGAGATATTTCCAAATCCGGCTTCCCGCGCTCTCAAAACTGCTTTTTTGGCTGCATTTCCGTCATGTATGCGCCCCAAAAACTTCAGCTTTTTATCGTCAAAACTCTGAACGCCGAAACTTATGCGGTTAAATCCGAGTTCTCTCATGCCCAAAAGCCACTCCAAAGAGGCGGAATTGGGATTGGCTTCCGTAGTCATCTCTGCATTATCGCTTAAAAACGGGGAAAGTTTTTGCATGAAAGGCTTTAACAGTTCATGATTAAAAAATGATGGCGTACCACCGCCGATAAAAACAGAATCTATGCTCTTAAGCGGCAGGCTAAATCTTTCTATCTCAAAGTCAAGCTGTTTTAATATAGCCTGCGAGTACGCTTTTTTAGCTTTTTTAAAAATATTTTTGTTAGTATAAGATATAAATGCGCAGTATGGACATTTGCTCTCACAAAACGGAATATGCAGATACAAAATCACTTTTATTCACCGTTATAAAAATATTTCTTAATTTCAATATTGAAAAATTTACACAATTTTAATCACATCTTGGTTACTATTATAACAAAAATTTGAGGCTGAAAAATGTCAAAAAACTTAATGGATAATGAGAAAAAATATCGCCCTAATGTAGCTGCGGTTATTGTTTCGTCAGAATATCCGTTTAAGTGCAAAATTTTTATAGCGCAAAGAAGCGATATAAACGATGCATGGCAATTCCCTCAAGGTGGTATAGATGACGGCGAAACTCCAAGCGAAGCGCTTTTACGCGAACTGAAAGAGGAGATAGGAACAAAAAAAGTCGAGATAATAGCCGAATATCCCGATTGGCTTTTTTATAATTTTCCGAGTAAAATCGCAAGTGAAAAAATGTATCCGTACGACGGGCAAAAGCAGAGATATTTTCTTGTTAGATTAAAAAAAAGTGCGAAGCTTGACATAAAAACAAAACATCCTGAATTTACAGATTATAAATTTATAGATGCGGATGAAGTTTTAGATTATATCACGCATTTTAAAAAACCTGTTTATAAAAAAGTGTTGGAATATTTTAAAAAAGAAGGATATTTGTAATGTTGATAGTCCAAAAGTACGGTGGCACAAGCGTAGGAACTTTAGAGCGTATTCGCGCTGTAGCCGACAGAGTCATAGAATCAAAAGAAAGCGGTAACGATTTGGTCGTAGTAGTTTCAGCCATGAGCGGTGAGACCAATAAATTTATAGAATATGCCGAATTTTTCAGTAAAACGCCCTCTCAAGCCGAAATGGATATGCTGCTTTCGGCAGGAGAAAGAGTTACAAGCGCTCTTTTGGCAATAGCTTTGAATGAACTCGGATACCCGTCTATCGCCATGAGCGGCAGACAGGCGGGAATTATTACCGACAGTTTTCACACAAAAGCGCGCATAGACCATATAGATACAACATTTATACGCGAATCTTTAAGCGACGGTAAAATAATTGTAGTGGCAGGATTTCAAGGCGTTACAAAAGATGGCAGAGTAACGACTTTGGGGCGCGGCGGGAGCGATTTGTCTGCCGTTGCGATTGCGGGTGCGCTAAAAGCCGATTTATGCGAAATATTTACAGATGTGGACGGCGTTTATACCACAGACCCGCGAATAGAGCCAAAAGCCAAAAAACTTGATAAAATAAGTTATGACGAAATGCTGGAATTGGCAAGTCTTGGAGCAAAAGTGCTGCAAAACCGCTCTGTTGAACTTGCTAAAAAACTAAATGTCAATCTTATAACAAGAAGCAGTTTCAATAAAAATGAAGGAACTTTAATCACAAAGGAAGAAAATATCATGGAGCAGGCAATTGTAAGCGGAATAGCGCTTGATAAAAATCAAGCAAGAATCACATTAAGAGGCGTTGTTGATAAGCCCGGCATCGCTGCAAGTATTTTTAAACAGTTAGCGGATAACAATATAAATGTTGATATGATTATCCAAAATGTCGGCGTGGACGGCACTACAAATCTTGGTTTTACGGTTCCGCAAAACGAACTTGAATTTGCCAAAAAAATTATGGAAGAGTTGCAATCTTCCGAAAAACTTGAATATGACAATGATGTTGTAAAGGTTTCTATTGTCGGCGTAGGCATGAAGTCTCACAGCGGCGTTGCGGCTTTGGCATTTAACGCTTTGGCAAATGAAAATATCAATATAGAGATGATAAGCACAAGCGAGATAAAAATCTCTATGATTATCAAAGCAAAATATGCCGAACTTGCCGTAAGAGCGCTTCATAAAGCGTATCGTTTAGACAAATAACATGCAAGAAAAGTTTCAACAATGGACGCTTGAAGCAATTAGAAAAGAGGGGGCGGGATTAAGCTGGCTTGAAGAAAAAAGGCTTGAATGGACGCCTCTATTGGCTTCTACGCTAAAAAAACTGCTTGGCGGATATACTTTCATCGTCATGAACGACAACGATTATGAGTGGTTTGCGGAGTATATGCTGCTCTCTTTAAATAAGCCGACAAAGTCCCGCCCATTCATACCTTTTGTAAATATTAAAAGTCTTTTTCCGAATATTGACGCCCTAAAAAGCAATGAAGATTTTGCACTGTTTGAAGATATGCTCTCTTTGATGTTTAAAAATGGCTACATATTTTTTTATATTGGGAAAAGCAATGACATTAAATACCAGATAGCCAAAAGAAAATATGACAGCTTTTTATGGATAATAGGCGAACAGATACAAAACAGCTTTTATTTAGACTCGTCTGACGAAAGGCTTGATATTAAATTATTGGAGCTTTTTAAACTTTTAAACCGCAGTATTGACGCCGTATTATCTGCCGAGGTTTCGCTTGAGGATTGATGAAAGTTATATCCTTACATGCAGGGATTTGGATAAAATAAAGTTATATATAGCGGATACTTACCCGCCTAAAAATATCAAACTTTTTATGCCTGATGATTTTTTTATAGAAAATGCAAAAGAGGTTATCAAAGAGGCATATATAACAGAGAGTGAACAAAAAGTTATAGTGATGATATCCAAAAGTTTTAATCTTTATGCGCAAAATTCGCTTTTGAAAATTTTAGAAGAGCCGCCGCGCAATATCTCATTCATACTTTGCGCCCCTTCACGCATGATATTTTTGCCGACTATCCGCTCGCGTCTTAAAATAAAAACGCTTGAGTCCGACACAAAACCGCAAAAAAGCGGGATTGATTTTAAAAAAATGGGCGTACATGAGATATATTCGCTTATAAGCAAAAAAAGATTTACCGAAAAAGAGGAGACAAAATCACTCTTGCAGGGTATTTTGGAGGAGGCATGCGAACAGAATATAGAGCTTGATGCGGAAGAGCTTGGGCTGTTTGAAAAACTGCTGCATTTGGCGGAATTGAACTCAAGAAGTTCCAATCTCCTTTTGTGTGCGCTTCTCACAATTTATGACAGGAAACGAAAATGAAAACAAAAATAATGGCTGTTTTGAATATAAATTCGGACAGTTTTTTCAAAGAGAGCCGAATTACGACGGACGAAGCCGAACAAAAAATTATACAAACGATAAATGACGGTGCGGATATAATAGATATAGGCGCTCTCTCTTCAAGACCCGGCAGCGAAACGATAAGCGACGAGGAAGAGCTGAAAAGAGTAAAAAAAACGCTTGACATGATAAAACAACAAAAATTTTATGAAAAAGCAGTATTCAGTCTTGACAGCTATTCGCCTTTAACGCTTGATTATGCGCTAAATTGCGGTTTTAAGATAGTAAACGACATAACGGGGCTTCAAGATGCCGAAGTATGTAAAATAGCAAAAAAATACAGCGCTACGGTTTGTATCATGCACATGAAAGGAGAGCCCAAAAATATGCAGGCAAATCCTGAATACAGCGATATTGTCAAAGAGGTTGATGATTTTTTTAAAGAGCGGATAGAGCGGGCAAAAAGTTTTGGAATAGACAATATCATATTGGATGCGGGTATAGGTTTCGGCAAAAAATTGGAGCATAACATAGCGCTTATAAAGCATTATAACTATTTTACGCATTTTGGTTATCCGCTGTTAGTTGGCGCCAGCCGTAAAAGTATGATCAGCGATATTTCGCACTCTTCAATAGAAAATAGACTTCCCGGAACTCTTGCCGTACACTTGGAAGCCGTAAGAAACGGTGCGGCGATAGTACGATGTCATGATGTCAAAGAACATGTACAGGCATTAAAAGTATTTGAGGCATTACAGTAATGAGTTATATAAAACTGTTTTTTATAGATATTTTCGGTTATTACGAGTGGTGGATGTTGTGGCTTTCGGTTTTGGTTATAGCAATTTTTGCTATTATACTTTTCTTTATTCTTCACATGACGGAAGAGTATAAAAAGTTTCGCTCCATCTCTTTATATAATGTTATCTGGAAATGGAAATATAAAAAAAACCGTATAATATCTCTCTGGTGTTACTGCCCGGAGTGCGGGAGTGCTTTATTGTGCGATGACGAATACTGCAGATCTGTTACAACATTAACCAATAAAACCACTTTTCTGATATGTAAAAACTGCGGCAATATTGAAAAAAGCAGAGTTGTCGGAGGAGATAGAAATTATCTCCTGAAAATAGTAAAATTTGAAATACAAAAGCGTATTAAAAGCGGCGCATACAAAAACAGGACGCATAAATGAACCATCATGAGTATAAAAAAGCGATTATCCTGCTAAATTCATGGTCATACGCTTATTATGTTTTGGACGAGCCTTTGGCTACGGACGAAGAGTATGACAACCTTTATCATGCTGTTTTAGACTACGAGCGTGGCAATCCGTCTTCAATAGACATATCGTCTCCTACGCAGCGAGTGGGAGCGGGAATACTGGAAAATTTCACGAAAGCCAAACATTTGAGCCGCATGTGGAGCATGGAAGATGTGTTTAACGAGCAGGATTTAGACGATTGGATAAAGAGAATTTATAAAACAAAAAAAGATTTTACCTTCTACTGCGAGCCGAAATTTGACGGCGCAAGTCTTAATCTAATATATGAAAACGGCGTCTTAAAACAGGCTATTACAAGAGGAGACGGCATACAGGGAGAAGATGTAACAAACAATATAAAAACTATCCGCTCTATTCCTTTGAGTGTAAATTATGATAAAACGATAGAGATACGAGGCGAAGTTTTGATAAAAAAGGCGGATTTTGACGCTTTAAATAAAGAGCGGGAAATCAACGGCGAATCATTGTTTGCAAATCCGAGAAACGCAGCGGCAGGCAGTTTAAGACAGCTTGATCCTTCTGTTACCGCTTCAAGAAAACTTATCTTTTATCCATGGGGTGTGGGACAAAACAGTCTTGAGTTTAATTTTTTAAGTCAAAAAATGGATTTTGTCTATTCGTTAGGATTTTTAAAACCGCCTTTGCGGCTTACATGTAAAAATGTTGCGGAGGTACATAAGTTATATGATACTTTTATTCAAAAACGCAATGAAATTCCTATGATGATGGATGGTATGGTTGTCAAAGCCGATGAGATAGCGCTGGAAGAAGAGCTTGGATATACGGTCAAATACCCGCGATGGATGGTTGCATTTAAATTTCCACCGTTAGAAAAAAGTACGCAGATCATTACTGTTTCGCTGCAAGTTGGACGCACCGGCGCAGTAACACCCGTAGCAAATGTAAAGCCTGTTGATATAGACGGCGTTACTGTTGAGCGCGCAACGCTGCATAATTTTGACGAAATAGCAAGAAAAGATATAAGAACGGGGGATTTTGTAACTATCATAAGAAGCGGCGATGTAATACCGAAAATCATACAGGTGCAAAAAAACAGACGCACAGGAGATGAGCAGATATTAAACCGTCCGACAAATTGTCCCGTATGCGGCAGCGAACTGTTAGACGAAGGAGCGCTTATAAAGTGTCAAAATCTCAAATGCGACGCAAGAGCGCAGGCTTCGCTTATCTTTTTTGTTTCAAAACAGGCTTTAAATATTGACGGACTTGGCAGAGAGATTATAAAAAGTCTTTACGGTGCGGGATTGATCAAAAATATTGCAGATATTTTTTCGCTGAAAATAGACGATCTTTTAACTCTTGAGGGCTTCAAAGAGAAAAAAGCACAAAATATATTACAGGCGGTTTCAAAAACCAAAAAAAGCGAACTTTGGCGCGTTATAAACGCTCTTGGCATAGAACATATAGGCGAAGTGGCAAGTAAAAAGTTAGCCCGCACATTTGGACTTAAATTTATGGACGCAAATGAGGAAGAGTTGAATGCTCTTGATGGATTTGGTGCACAGATGGTTGCATCTTTCATGGAGTTTGCGCGCGTAAATCGGGAATTGATAGACAAATTACTGCTTTTGATAGAACCGACAGCCGACAAACAGGAGATAACTCCAAATCTTCTGCAAGGCAAAAGTATCGTTTTAACGGGCGCTTTGAATGTTTCCAGAGATAATGTAAAAGCTTTTTTGGAGAGTTGCGGCGCAAAAGTCAGCTCTTCTGTTTCGTCCAAAACGGATATTGTTGTTTACGGCAAAGATGCGGGCAGTAAATACGACAAAGCTTTAAGTCTTGGAGTAACCCTGATGAGCGAATATGAATTTAAACAATTTTTACATGAGAATGGCTTAAAAACGAATGCTTTCACACAAACTGAATAAAAACGAGATAAATGCGCTTGCTCTGGGAGAGTTTGACGGCATTCACAGAGCGCATAAAAAACTTATAGAGCAGTTGGGCAAACGCGGAGCGATGGTCGTTATAGATAAAAACAGAGCCGATATTACGCCAAAGCAAAGGCGCGATGAATTTGTGCCAAATCCATGCTTTTATTACGATTTTTTTACTATTAAAGATTTAAGCAGTGAAGAGTTTATGGCGCTTTTGAAAAAAGATTTTCCAAATATCAATAAAATAGTCGTCGGTTACGACTTTCGTTTCGGAAAAAACAGAACGGGCAGCATAGAAGAGCTTGACAGGCTTTTTGACGGTAAGATTGTTATAGTGCCTGAGTTTTGCTACGACGGTATCTCCGTGCATACGACAAAAATCAGAGCTTTTTTACAGGCGGGCGAAATATTTCAGGCAAATAGACTTTTAGGTCGTGAATATGCCATTATAGGTTTTGCACAAAAAGGACAAGGACTTGGCAGCAAAGAGTTGTACCCAACCATAAATTTAAAATCAAACGGTTATTTGATCCCAAGTTCCGGCGTGTATGCAGGCAGAACAAGGATAAAAGAGAGTATATACGACAGCGTCATATTTATAGGAAACAGGCTCAGTACCGACGGGAAATTTTCATTTGAAACGCATATTTTAGATATTGAAGTACATGTAAAAGAGGGTGAAGAGTGCGAACTATTTTTTGTTGAATTTATAAGACAAAATAGAAAATTTTTAGAATTAAGCCATCTAAAAACTCAAATAGATGAAGATATGAAAAATGCGAGAGAGTTACTAAAATATTGCAAAATATATCCTGAACAATTAACAAAGGCTATAAGATGAAAGATAGAGTATTTAAACAACCTATCAGCAAACAATTTGAATTTGACGAAGCTGTGGCGAGCGTATTTGACGATATGTTAAGCCGTTCCATACCGTTTTATGCCGAAGTTCTAAATCTTGTCTGCGAATTAAGTCTCAAATACGCCGTAGAGGGTTCAACGATAACAGATCTTGGCTGCTCCACTGCAAACACGCTGTTATCTATTTCAAAAAAAGCCAAATTTCCGTTACGCCTTGTCGGGATTGACAACTCCGAAGCCATGTGCGAAAGAGCACGCCAAAAGATAAAAGCATACGGTGCGGATATAGAATTGATAAACGGCGATATCGTAAAGCAGGACTTTGGTGCAAATTCCGTTATTATTGCGAACTATATATTTCAATTTATACGCCCGCCGTCAAGAGCAGATTTAGCCAAAAAAATATATGACAGTTTAAATAAAGGCGGTATCTGCATTTTCAGCGAAAAGATAATATACGAAAACAACTCTTTAAATAAAAAAATGATTGATATTTATCTTGCATTTAAAAAAAGACAAGGTTACAGCGACCTTGAGATTACACAAAAAAGAGAAGCGTTGGAAAACGTTCTCGTTCCATATACCGAAGCTGAAAACATAGATATGATGAAAACAGCAGGCTTCCATGAAGTCGTCAGCGTATTTAAATATGCCAATTTTGCAACATTTTTGGCAGTAAAAATGTAAAAACTTTCCGTCATTCTCACACTCTCCACTTTTCGTCATTTCCGCCCCCTCTTATGTCATTCCTGTGTCCTCTTATGTCATTCCCGTGAAAACGGGAATCCAAAACAAGCGAAGCGCTTTCAGCTTGCTGAAATGTTTCCTTGAAAGCGCATTTTAAAAACATTACAATATTCAAAGTAAGCTAAAGTGCATATCGTAAGGGAATGCGGAAATCCAATCCTCTCTTCGTCATTCCCGTGAAAACGGGAATCCATCTTCTCATGACGACTATTTATCAAAAATTCATTTTTTCATGAAAACATTTTTGCTATTTCTTTTGGATACCCGCCTGCGCGGGTATGACGTAGAGAGTGTGTGTCATTCCCGCGACCTTTGTCATACCCACGCTTCCTCACATTTCGTTATTCCCGTGTCTTTTTGTCATTCCCGTGACCGAACGACAAGCTTACGAAGTAAGCGCATATCGTGAGGGAATACGGGAATCCAAATCATTTCATTCTGATAATATTTACACATCTGCATAAGATATTTGACCTTAAACTGCTAATTTTTATCTGCTTCATCCATTTTGTGTTAAAATGCTAAAATTATTATTTAAAAAAACAGAAAGGATTTTCAGGTCAATCTCAAATATTTATATATAAGCATAAAGAGAGTTTTTATCCTTATATATAAATATTCGTATCTAAGGGGTTTACCATGAAAAAGATATTTGCCTACTCAATAGCTTTAGTATTAGCTTTGGTTTTTAACGGGTGTGAAGATAAAAAGTCAAATAACAGTTCAACTATTAACGGTGGAACTCCGTCAGTGAAACACCCTTATGCTTACGGTTACGGTTGTGAAGCGGGAGACGTTGTAAACGGCTATGAACTTCCTGCTTGTCCTGATCCTGTTGAGAATGATAAAACACTTCTTGGCATTGACTCAAACAATAACGGAGTAAGAGACGATGTGGAAAGATGGCTTATCGTAAGATATAAAAATGATCATAAGATTGTTACGGAGATAGGGTTTCAGACTGCGAGAGCAGTACAAATAGTCATACAAGACCCAAGCAAAGCGCAAGAAACATATCCAATTGAAGATGCGGCGCAATTTTGTAATTCTTATTTTACTCGTTATGCTAATCTTTTTAATGAACCTATTTTAATAGATCATATTATTATAACTTCTACCGCCTTTAAAACTATACAGTTAAATACTAGGGAGAGGATAAAAGCTTATCTTGCTTACGATAAAGCTTTGTCAGGCGGGGTATATAGACTGCCACATGCAGATGAACGCAGAGCTTTTTGTTCTTTTGATGTTAATGCCCTTTTGGGAGAATAACATGAAAAAGTTATTACTAATTTTAACATTCTTGTTTCCCATGTTCGTTTTTGGACAAATAGCTGTCATAGACGAAAGAGTGAACGATATTTATTATGCTAACGGAATAATGAATACAAGGACACAAGCGCAAGCAAGTTCAGATTTGATAAAAGACAATGCACTCAAAGACATCTACAATAATAATAAACTTGCTATGGACAGAGAGACTAAATACAAACTCCTCTACAACGAATCTCATGGCATATTTGAAGATTTGCTTGAATCCTTTCAGCAAAAAAGAGTAGAACATAAATATTATTGGCAGGTTTTGGGCAAAGCTCACATAACCGTATGAATATTTAATTGCAATCTGTTGATTTTTATCCGTTTTATGTTAAAATATCAAGATTTTCATTTAAAAAATAGGAGTGTCTCAT